>CAVHOL010000004.1:0-66994 GCA_963637655.1 bacterium
TTGTGCTTGAGGCAATAGGAAATAATCTTCCTGTCGTTTGCTTTGATACATGTGGTCAAGGTGATTCCGTTAATGACAAGGTCGGCAGAAAGATACCTCTCTCCAATCCCATGCAGTCGGTGCGTGATTTTGCCAAGGTGCTGACGGAGTTGGAGCGTAACCGGGATCTGCTCAGGCAGATGTCGGAGAACTGCAAGCAGCGGCAGCAGGAGCTGTCATGGAAAGAAAAGGCGAAGACAATGGTGGAATGGTACGAGAAAACCATTCGCAACGGAGCGAATTCAGACACTGGCAGACACACAAAGAAAGATATTCATAGATAAAAACGCATTATTCATTGAAGTTTTTTGTCGGATATTGATAAAACGCATATCTTTGCAAACGTAAACAGAAAAAATGTTATCGCGCATTTGTTTTAGATACCATATATTATACAAAGCATCTCAAATACATATAGACAGTTAGTGAGAATTAGATTATAAATTTTGAGTTAATTACTGATTTCTAAGAGGACGGTTTCGTGAGAAACTGTCCTTTTTTGTTTGCACTCAACTATATGTACGATCGTGCTGCTGTGCGGTGAGACACCGCACTTACTACGCTTGACACTACACATGCTATGCAATCCATCATTTTCGAATACGGAATAGAATGTGAAGTCGAAAAAAAACGTAACTTTACGCAGGAAAATCCGGACGCTATGAACAAAAGAATATTTTTTCTCCTTATGTCACTCCTCTTGAGCATCTGTTCGTGGGGTCAGCGGGCGGACAGTATCGCCGCTGCGCTGCTGAACGACAGCCGGTGGTTCGAGCTGCAAGACCTGTACCGCGCAGACAGTACCGAAATGTCGCCCTTTCTCCGTCTTTTCTCCAAGACGATGCTCCACCATGTATACAACCAGCCGCGGGCGGCGGCCGATGACATTGTCGGTCTGATACGCGGATACCAAAATGAGATGGGGCCAGGCACCACATTCACCATGATGGGCATGCTGATAAGTGACTACGCCGACGGCGGTGACTATACCAAGGCCGCAACCACAGCCAAGACTTTTGCCGACCAATTGGAAGGCAAGGCCGACGACAAGACGGTTGACGGTTTCCGACGGCAGCAGACCCACTACGGGCAGCTGGCGGAGCAGCCGCTCTTCCTCTCCGACAGTACAGGACGATACGAGGTACCATTTCTGTGGACGAGGGTCGGCGAGTCGGGCGACTCGCTCATCCACCTCGCGGGAACGGTCAACGGACACAGTGAGCGTTTCGTGTTCGACACCGGCGCCGGCTATAACGTGATCACCCCCGAACTGGCACGAAAATACCGGCTGCACATGCTCGGAACACCGGTTGCCGTCAAGGGCACAAAGCTTGTCAAGGGCAGCACGGCCATCGCCGATGCCATCACTGTCGGAGAGGTCACGATGCGCAACGTACCTTTTGTGGTGCTCGACGTCACCGAGGGCAATGAGCGGATAGCCGCAGCGACAGCCGCATTCTCGCTCATCCTCGGCCAGCCCTTCCTACAGCAATACGGCAGATACACCATCGACAACGACCGGCAGACGGTGACGTTCGAACGCAACGTGCCCCGCACCGGCGCACGCCACAACCTTTTCCGCACGAGCACGCTCTACGCCGAGGCCGAACATAGCGGAAAGCGCTTCGCCGTCAATTTCGACACGGGCGCACCGAAGACCGCCTTCGGCTATGCCTACTACAAAACATTTGCCGAGGAGATAGCCCGTGAGGGACGGTGGGATGCGGTCGGAATGGCAGGCTATGGCGGCATCACCTACGAGAGCGTGTTTCGCATGCCACACATCACGCTCTGCATAGGCGATACACGATGCACCATCGACGACGTGGAGGTCAGCGCCCTACCCTCCTCAAACGGTCTGAGCGACGGATACGGCCGGCTCGGCCTCGACTTTCTGCGCCGATGGCACAAGGTGGTCATCGACAACACGAACATGACCATCAGTGTGGAATAAAAACGACCCGCATGGTCAGACAATTTAGTGGGTGCGGTGTCTCACCGCACCTACTAACGATTCCAACCATACTTCAATAAAAGATACCTTGCTACGATACAAAAAATATTAGTGTCCGGTAGCAGTCTGACGATGTAAGGCATTGAAAGGCAGTTTTTACATGCCTTGGGGGAGACACAGAACTTGTTTATCCTTTGGTCTGTTGTCTGTTGCCCCTGTAGGGGGCATATAATATAGCGTAGGGGCTTGTTGTCTGCGATATTTTACCAGACACTAATAATAAAAAATTCCCTCGCCTCACGGCGAAGGAATGACAAATTGATGTACAAAAGTATGGATAAAAAATGTGTATAACGAAAATTGTGTATGCCGAAAAGATGCGCGGCAGGTCACTGCTGGACGACGGACAGCAGTTCGTCGGGGGTAACGAGTGACTGTTCGCCGGTGGCCATATTCTTGACCGTCAGCTTGCCTTGCGCAATCTCCGTCTCTCCGGCAAGCGCCACAAACGGTATGTTCTTCGCATTGGCATAGCTCATCTGCTTCTTCATCTTGACACTGTCGGGGTACATCTCCGTGGCAATGCCCTCTGCCCGGCAACGTCCGACAACGGGAAGACAGTAGGCGGTCTCCTTCTCGCCGAAGTTGATGAATAGCAGGCGTGTGCCGTTGACTGCCTCCTTGGGATAGAGGTCAAGACCGTTGAGCACGTCGTAGATGCGGTCGGCACCGAAGGAGATGCCTACGCCGCTCAGTCCGGGCATGCCGAAGATGCCCGTCAGATTGTCGTAGCGTCCGCCGCCGGTGATGCTGCCGATGGCATAGTCGAGTGCCTTCACCTCGAAGATGGCGCCCGTGTAGTAGTTGAGTCCGCGGGCCAGCGTCAGGTCGAGTTCGATGACATTGCGGAGTCCGCAGGACTTGAGCGCATTGAGGATGAAGCGTGTCTCCTCCACGCCTTTCAGTCCGGTTTCAGAAGAGGAAAGCACGCTGCTGATGACATCGAGCTTCTCCTCGTTGGTACCGCTGAGCGCGATGATGGGCTGCAGTTTGGCGATAGCCTCGTCGGAGATGCCGTCGGCGCAAAGTTCATCGTTCACCTTGTCGATGCCGATCTTGTCGAGTTTGTCGATGGCTACGGTGATGTCGACAATCTTGTCGGCCTCGCCGATCACCTCTGCAATGCCGGTGAGTATCTTGCGGTTGTTGATCTTGATGGCTACGCGCACGCCAAGACGGGAGAACACGGTGTCGACAATCTGCATGAGTTCGACCTCATTGAGCAGGGAGTCGGAGCCGACAACATCGGCGTCGCACTGGTAGAATTCGCGGTAGCGGCCCTTCTGCGGACGGTCGGCCCGCCATACGGGCTGTATCTGGTAGCGCTTGAAGGGCAGCTGCAGTTCCTCGCGGTGCATCACGACATAGCGTGCGAAGGGCACGGTGAGGTCGTAGCGCAGGCCCTTCTCCGAAATTTTCGTGGCGAGGCGCAGGGAGTTGCGCTCGGCGAGTTCCTCGTCGCTGACCTTGCTGATATAGTCGCCCGAATTGAGCACCTTGAAGAGCAGTTTGTCGCCTTCCTCTCCGTACTTGCCCATAAGGGTCTGGAGCGTCTCCATCGCAGGGGTCTCGATCTGCTGGAAGCCGTAAAGGGCGTAGACATCCTTGATGGTATCGAATATATAGTTGCGCTTGGCCATCTCCACGGGGGAGAAGTCGCGCATGCCCTTGGGTATGCTTGGTTTGTTCATCTTAAAGGCGTGTACTGGGATTTCCACGCATGATTAAGGGGCGGCCCTATAGATTGCCGCCGTCAATTAGACTTGGGGTGGTTCCGTCATGGATAATTTACAGAACCACCCTTGAAAATTTATTTTCTTACGATAGTCTGGTCGCGGTCGGGACCGATGGAGATAATCTTGATGGGAGTCTCGAGCTCCTTCTCAAGGAAGGCGATATAGTCGCTGAATGCCTTGGGGAACTGCTCCTCGCTGGTAAACTGCGTCATGTCGGTCTTCCAGCCGGGCATCTCCACGTAGACCGGTTCGATGCCCTCGTTGATATCGTAGGGGAAATAGTCTATCTGCTCGCCGTGCTGCTTGTAGGCCACACAGGCCTTGATGGTATCAAAGGTGTCGAGCACGTCGCTCTTCATCATGATCAGCTCGGTCACGCCGTTGACCATGATGGCGTAGCGCAGGGCGACAAGGTCTATCCATCCGCAGCGGCGTTCGCGTCCGGTGACGGCACCGAACTCATGTCCGAGGCGGCGTATCTCGGCTCCGGTCTCGTCGAACAGTTCGGTGGGGAACGGTCCGGAACCCACGCGCGTGCAGTATGCCTTCATGATACCGTACACATGACCGATCTTGTTAGGGCCGATACCCAGTCCGACACAAGCGCCGGCACAGATGGTATTGGAAGAAGTGACAAAGGGATAGCTGCCGAAATCGACGTCGAGCATCGTGCCCTGCGCACCTTCGCAGAGAATGCTCTTGCCGGAGCGCAGCAGGTTGTTGATCTCGTGTTCGCTGTCGACAATATGGAACTGGCGCATATACTCGATGCCCTCCATCCACAGTTTTTCGTCTTCGGTGATATCGTAGTCGGTGAAGCCGAGTGACTGAAGCATGGCCTCGTGGCGTGCCTTGTGGGCAGCGTACTTCTCTTCGAAATTCTCGAAGATGTCGCCCACGCGCAGACCGTTGCGCGACACCTTGTCGGTATAGGTCGGGCCGATGCCCTTGCCGGTGGTACCTACCTTGCTCTTGCCTTTGGCGGCTTCGAGGGCACGGTCGAGCACGCGGTGGGTAGGCATGATGAGATGGGCTTTCTTGGAGATATGGAGACGCTCCTTGAGGTCGTGTCCGCTCTTCTCGAGGTCTTTGGCCTCGGCCATGAAGAGATCGGGTGCGAGCACGACACCGTTGCCGATGATGTTCACCTTGCCACCCTGGAAGATACCCGAAGGTATGCTGCGGAGAACATATTTCTGTCCTTCGAACTCCAAAGTGTGTCCGGCATTGGGGCCGCCTTGGAAACGGGCTATCACGTCGTACCCGGGTGTCAGTACATCGACCACCTTGCCTTTGCCTTCATCGCCCCACTGCAAGCCGAGCAGGACGTCTACTTTACCTGTGTTCATGTTGTCGTAAAATTGTTCTTTTTCTCACCACCGCCCTGCCGCCTCACAAGATACGGATGCGGCATGCCGGGCGGGCGAAGAGGTTGAGGGCGGCGTATGAATACCGCCGTAAATTGTTTGGACTTCGGGCTATCCGGTTTTGTCCTCTTGCGAGGCCATCTTGCAGAACCGCCCTTGATTCTTTTCCGCCGTATGCTGCGGACGCACAAAGATACTTCTTTTTATGCAGATAGTCGGTACAGACGGTCAAAAAATATCCAAATTTAGCATTTCCAGTTTCGTGCGCACCATTTGTTCCTGCGTTTCGCCCTGTCCGGCAAAATGCAGGAGGCAGTTGTAGGCAGCCCGGCGCAGGCCGTAGACTTCGCTTTGCAGAGCTTTGGGGGCATGATCGAGCAACGCGGCGGTCTCGGCATCCGTGGGCGTATGGCCGTGCAGGGAAAGCCGGCTCAGCAGATGGTAGGCACAGACGGAGAGCATGTCGTTGCCGGAGGAAAGCCAGGCGCAGGCGAGGCCGGGAGCGAAGGGAAGCGACTGGAAGAGGTTCATGGCACACTGCTCGGCCAGTTCCAGCGAAGATATGCCGGGAGCCCAGGTCTCCACATCAGCCTGCGTCATCTCGTCTGCGGGCATGATGAGCGTAGCCAGGAGCTTGCATTCGCGCACGTTCTCCTGCCAGAGTGCCATGGCTAGGGCACGGTTCTTGCCATACTCGGCGGCCATCGTGCGTAGCCGGGTGACGGGGACGCCCCAGTTGAGTTTGTACTCGATGCCTTTCTCGCGCATGGAGCGCGAGGTTTCGCCGTTCATATAGAGACGGAAAGAGCGTTTGATCTGCTTGAGCCGCTCTGATAGATTCTCATTGTTCATATCGATTGTCGTCTGTCAAAGAAAACCGTATTCGGAGGAGTAGCGCAACATCTGGTGCGTATAGCTCTCGCTATAGTCCACATGTATGTCGGTCACGGTACCGTCGGCACCGGTCACGGGGATGAGCACAGGATTGATGAAGCCCTTGTAGGGAGCGATGTGCAGACGGGCGTAGCGCTCCAGCACCTCGCCATGGAGCACAGGGTCGATCTGCACGGCATAGCGCTCGACAATGGCCTTGGCGGCAGCGAAGTCGCCCTCGCTCTTGATGCGCTGTATCTCGGCCAGCAGCCGGGCAAAGGCGGTGCGCAGGGCGGCATAGTCGGATACCTGCACGTAGGTCTTGCCGTCACGCTTGACCAACTGCACGGCACCGTCGGCATGCTCCATCACCCAATGGGCGATGAGCGCGCGGTTGCGCATGTGGGCCTCCTCGATCACGTCGCCGGGCTTTATGCGCGTAAGCTGGGTCATCAGACCGTTCATCATATAGGTATAGTACTGGGCATGGTGGGCTTCGGCTGAAGGCACGAGCCCCAGTTCCACCATCTTGTCGTCACCCAGATAGTAGAGGCCGAAGAGATCGGCGCGTGCCTCCTCGATGGTATTGCCGTAGGCCTTCAGCGCATCGGCGCTCACGCCGGGCAGGGTCTGTCCGCTGCCATGGCCGAGACACTCGTGGAGGTCGGTATGGAGGTCGTCGCAGAGATTGCCGTACTTCTCGACCAGGGCGCGGGTCTCCGCGTCGATGATAAACTCGTCGCGGAAACCGTTGCCCGAAGCGGCCTTGTCGTAGGCTTCGGTCAGATTGCCTATCGTGACGCTCTTCGACCCGTAGCGGGCGCGTATCCAATCGGCGTTGGGCAGATTGATGCCGATGGCCGACGACGGATATTCGTCACCGCCGAGCATGGCGGCGCAGACCACATTGGCCGTCACGCCCTTGACCTTGGGCTTGCGGAAGCGCGGGTCGACGGGCGAATGGTCTTCAAACCACTGGGCATTGTCGCTGATGGTGCGGGTGCGGCGCGTGGCCTCAAGGTCTTTGTAGGAGACGAAACCTTCCCACGAACCTTTCAGTCCCAGCGGGTCGCCGTAGACTTCTATAAATCCGTTGATGAAGTCGACACGTCCGTCCTGCTCCTTGAGCCACTCGATGGAGAACTCATCGAAGATACGGAGGTCGCCCGTGCGATAGTAGTCGCAAAGCATGGAGAGGATATGGCGCTGGCGGTCGTTCTCGGCCACTTCGGCGGCCTTGCCGAGCCAGAAGATGATCTGCCGGATGGCCGGTCCGTAGACGGAATCTGCCGTCCACTGCTCCTCAGCGACGGTATCGCCATGACGCACGAGCCGGGTGTTGAGTCCCCACGACGGGGGCGTGTCGCCGTCATTGTCATGGAGCGCGGCATAGTAGTCCTCAGCCTCCTGCTGGCTGACACCTTCATAATAGTTGCATGCGGAGGTCAGCACAAGGTCGTCGCCCTCCCGCTTGTTGACCCGCTTGGGGGCGAAGGCGGAATCGAAAATGACTTTGTGGAGCAGGGCGGACAGCGCATCGAGGTCGGGACATTGGGAAGAAAGGGGCAGTTGTCCGGCAGGAAGCTTTTCCAACTGAGCGAAGAGAAAATCTTCGCTGAACGCCGGTGTGAACTTCTCGCAACCGTAGTGGTGATAGATGCCGTTGGAGAACCATACCCGCTTGAGGTATTCCTCCATGTGCAGATAGTCGGCGTCGGTCTTGTCGCCGTCGTAATGCTGATAGACGGCCTCGAGCGTCTTGCGCACGAGGAGATTGTAGCGTCCGAACTGGTCGGTGGTGATGTCGCGTCCGCACAGGGCAGACTGCGACAGACAGTAGACATATTTCTTCTGATTGAGGGTCAGGGTGTCAAATCCGTTGAGACGGTAGCGCAACATCTGTATGTCGGCGAAACGCTCGCCGCCATACGCGAAGGTGTCGGCGGATGACACGGTATTTTCTTTTTGCATGCTATGTTTTGCAGTTTCTTTTATTTAGCAGTTTCTTTTATTTATTTGTAAACGCCAATGCAGTCTTTTTATTGTCCTTGTGCAGGAGCAGAGACCGCCGGGCGCACAAAAACATGGGGAACATAACCGCCACACGGTATGTCCCCCACGTTTCTATAAAATCGAATCAATGACAAATTTCTTCTTCATGCCGCTTCTCACGCCGCGCAACAGAACAGGACAATGATCTGTGCCGTGAAGATACGGAGGAACATGCTCAACGGGTAGACCGTGGAGTAGCCGACGGCAGGAGCCTCGCGCGAGCAGGTGGAGTTGGCGTAGGCCAGTGCTGGCGGGTCGGTATAGGTACCGGCAAACATACCCATGAGGGTGAAGTAGTTGATGTGGAACTTCATGCGCGCTATCGTGCCGACAACAAGTATCGGGATGATGGTGATGAGGAAACCGGTGTACACATATTTCAGTCCGTCGCCCTGCACTACGGTATCCCAGAATCCCGTACCGGCCTTGATGCCGACACTGGCCAGGAAGAGCACAAGTCCTATCTCGCGCAACATCATGTTGGCCGACGTGGTGGTATAGGTCACCAGTTTGATCTTGTAGCCGAAACGTCCGATAAGAATGGCGATGATCAGCGGTCCGCCGGCGATACCGAGCTTCAGAGGCACAGGCATTCCGGGGATGGCGATAGGCATGCTTCCGAAAATGATACCGATGATGATGCCGATGAAGATGGTGGCGATATTGGGCACATTGAGGTGGCGGGCGGTGTTGCCCATCATCTCGGCCACGCGGTTGACATTGTCCTCGGGGCCAACGACAAGCAGTTTGTCGCCCACCTGGAAGTGGTAGTTGCGGCTGGCGAACACGTCCATGCCCTGGCGCGACACACGCGTCACGGTCACGCCGTAGACGCTGGAGAAGTGCATCTTGCCGAGCGTCTTGCCGTTCATCGAAGGCTTGGTGATGACGATACGGCGGGAGATCAGAGGCTTCTTCTCGTCCTGCTCTGCCCAAGGGGAGTCTATCTCCGGACCGATGAAGGCCTGGATGGCTTCGGCATCGGCCTCGGCGCAGACCACGAGCACATCGTCGCCCAGCTCAAGAACGGTCTTGCTGTTGGGGATGACGCTCTTGCCCTCGTGCTGCAGGCGCGAGCAGACGACATCGCGGTTGAGAAACTCTGCCACCTGGCCCATCGTACGGCCGGCCAGGAAGGAGTTGCTCACGCGCAAGTGCATCTGGTGGGGCTTGGCATGGGGATTTTCGGCCTCCTCCTCGGCGAGTTGTTCTTCCTCGTCGGCCAGCTTCACACGGGTGATGTAACGTATGGCGATAGTGGCGCCGATGATACCCAGTACACCGAGGGGGTAGGCGCAGGCATAGCCCGAGGCGATGGCCGGTATATTTCCATGGCGGACAGACTCAAGCGCCTCGTTGGCGGCACCGAGTCCAGGAGTGTTGGTGACCGCTCCGCACAGCGTGCCGACCATCATCGGAAGGTTGTCGGGGTTTGACGTATCGAAGAAAAGATAGTAGCAGGCAAACATCACGGCGATGTTGAGCAGGACGGCACTCACCGACATGAGGTTGAGCGTGACACCACCCTTCTTGAAACTCTCGAAGAAGCCCGGTCCGACCTGAAGTCCGATACAGAACACAAACAGTATCAGACCGAAGTCCTGCAGAAATCCGAGAATGTTCACAGGGGCGGTGAAGCCGATATGGCCGGCCAGAATGCCGGCAAACAACACAAAGGACACACCGAGGGAGATACCGCCGAACTTGATCTTGCCAAGCATCACGCCGACGGCGATGACGATGGCATAGAGCAGGGCGATATGGGCTACCGAGTCGGTGGTAGTAAACAGTTTAATAAACCAATCCCATTCCATTATTTTAGTATTTTGATTTGTTTTCTTAAGGCAGGGGTTCGAAAGAAATATTGGGAGCGGCACAGACTTGCGGGGCTCCCAATATCTGATGTATCGATGTGAGATGCGAGAAGTTAGTAACTTCTTGCGATGATCACGCGCTTGGTGGCCGGCTTGCCCGATACCATGTCGACGCCGGGCGTCTGCTCGTAGCCGTAGGGCACACAGCGTATCGTGGCCTGGGTCTCCTCCTTGATCTTGGCCTCGGTCTCGGCAGTGCCGTCCCAGTGGCAGAGGAAGAAGCCGCCGTCCTTGACACGTTCCTTGAACTCCTCGTAGTTGTCGCACTCATAGACGCGGGAGTCACGGAACTGGCAGGCCTTCTTGAAGAGGTTGTCCTGTATCTCGTCGAGCAAGTGCTTGACGTGCTCGGCAATGCCTTCGAGGGGAAGGGTCTCCTTCTCGAGCGTGTCGCGGCGCATGAGCTCGACGGTACCGTTCTCGAGGTCGCGTCCGCCCATGACGAGACGCACGGGCACACCCTTGAGCTCGTAGTCGGCAAACTTGAAGCCGGGACGCTTGTTCTCTGCATCGTCATATTTGACGCTGATGCCGAGGCTGCGCAGCTGCTCGATGACAGGTGTAAGTTTCTCGGTGATGGCCTTCAGACCGTCTGCGCCCTTGGTGATGGGGATGATGACCACCTGTATGGGAGCGAGCTTCGGGGGAAGCACCAGACCGTTGTCGTCGGAGTGGGTCATGATCAGGGCACCGATGAGACGGGTAGATACACCCCACGAGGTGGCCCATACGTACTCTGGCTTGTTCTCCTTGTTGAGGAAGGTGACGTCAAACGACTTGGCAAAGTTCTGTCCGAGGAAGTGGCTGGTACCGCTCTGCAGGGCCTTTCCGTCCTGCATCATGGCCTCGATGGTATAGGTGTCGAGCGCACCGGCAAAACGCTCGGTCTCGCTCTTCACGCCGCGGATGACGGGTACGGCCATCCATTTCTCCACAAAATCGCCGTAGACGTGCAGCATCTTCTGTGCTTCGGCCTCGGCCTCCTCGCGTGTAGCGTGGGCGGTATGGCCCTCCTGCCACAGGAATTCGGAGGTACGGAGGAAGGGGCGGGTACGCATCTCCCAGCGCATCACGTTGCACCACTGGTTGCACATGAGTGGGAGATCGCGCCAGGAGTGTATCCAGTTCTTGTAGGTATTCCAGATGATGGTCTCCGAGGTAGGACGTATGATGAGCTCCTCTTCGAGCTTGGCGGCGGGGTCTACCTCCACTTCGGTGCCGTCCTCAGACGAGCGCAGACGATAGTGGGTCACCACGGCGCACTCCTTGGCAAATCCTGCCACATGCTCAGCCTCGCGGCTGAAGAAAGATTTGGGGATAAGCAAGGGGAAATAGGCATTCTGCACGCCAGTCTCCTTGAACATGGCATCCAGCTGCTGCTGCATTTTCTCCCAGATGGCGTATCCGTAGGGCTTGATGACCATGCATCCGCGCACGGCCGACTGCTCTGCCAGATTAGCCTTGACGACCAAGTCGTTGTACCACTGGCTGTAATTGTCTGAACGTTTGGTCAGTTCCTTTAATTCTTTTGCCATTTTCTATATTGGGTCTTTTCTTTATGTTTGTACTTATATGGATATATGATTGTACTTATATGGATAAAAACAGTGTGCAAAAATACTTAAAAACGCCGAAACAAACGAATGAATTGCCCAAAAAGGTCATTCCATACACGCCGAAGCGCACAAATAGGACCATACGCTGCGTATTGCACAGGCTCCGCGGAAAGTCCCGACACCCCACCCTATCTGCGACGGCCGGCGGACAGGCCATCGGCCATACAATAAAAAAGCCGAATAAAACATACAATAAAACATAAAATGAGTTATAATGATATAAACTTCGATACACACACAAAATAAAACAGCAAAAACTCCGTAACTTTGCAAGGATTTAGCGAGATATCCCAAATACAACAAAATTTCAGTATCCGGAAAGATAACATAAGGTAACAAGATGAGACAACTTAAGATTCAGAAAAGTATCACAAACCGTTCGAGCGAAGCCCTTGACAAATATCTTGTCGAAATAGGACGCGCCCCCTTGATTAGCATTGACGAGGAAATAGAACTTGCGCAGAAGATCAAGAAAGGCGGCCCTGAAGGCGACCGAGCAAAGGACAAGCTTGTGACTGCCAATCTGCGATTCGTCGTATCCGTGGCCAAACAGTACCAGCACCAGGGTCTCACCTTGACCGACCTCATAGACGAGGGCAACATCGGCCTGATAAAGGCCGCCCAGAAGTTTGACGAGACCCGCGGCTTCAAGTTCATCTCTTACGCCGTATGGTGGATCCGTCAGAGCATTCTTCAGGCCATCGCCGAGCAAAGCCGCATTGTACGTCTTCCGCTCAACCAGGTAGGTTCGCTCAACAAGATCAACCATGAGATCAACAAGTTTGAGCAGGAGAACCAGCGCCACCCGTCGGTATCCGAGCTGGCAGAGAAGACCAACATCGACGAGGAGAAGATCGGACAGAGCCTGATGGCCGACGGCCACCACGTCAGCATCGACGCTCCTTTCCAGGACGGCGAAGACAACTGTATGCTCGACGTGATGTCAAGCGGCGACGACACCCGTACCGACCGCCATGTAGACCACGAGTCGATGGCCCAGGAGCTGAACTCCGTACTCAGCAAAGTGCTCAAGGAGCGCGAGATCACCATCATACGTGAGTGCTTCGGCATAGGCTGTCACGAGAAGGGACTTGAGGAGATCGGCGACCAGCTGGGACTGACCCGCGAGCGTGTACGCCAAATCAGGGAGAAGAGCATCGCCAAGCTGCGCGACAGCGGCAATGCAAAGATCCTCATGAAATATCTGGGATAAGCCTTCAGCCCATCACGATCCGTACATAAAGGGAATCCGGGGAAAGCACAAGAACAGTGTTTTCCCCGGTTTTTTCTTGCCTTTTCTTGTCAGCGCACAAAAAAGTGGTGTGTAATTTCACAATCACGCACCACCGCAAACTTAAACAACCAATAAAAGAAATTATTATAGGCGTGTTCTAAAATTCCACGCATTATCAAATTCTATTTTGACGGGTATACTCTTGGTATCAAGGTAATTTTTAGAACCCGCCAATTGTCTTCCGCCCGACCGCTCCTTGTGGGGAGCGGAGGGCAGAAGCATGGGGTCAGACATGGTCTGATGATTATCTGATGAACAGCAGTTCACGATACTTGGGCAGCGTCCAAAGTTCGTCGGCCACTACCAACTCGAGCTTGTCGATCTGATAGCGTATCTCCTCCATCTTCGGAGCCACGGTGTCGTGGTAGGCGATGGCCTTGAGGTGCTCGTCCTCAATCTTGTTGGCCACCTTGCGGGCATTGACGAGCTCTTCGACACCCGACTCGATGAGCTGGGTACGCTCGGCAATCTCGGTGATGATCTTCTTGTTGCGCGATGTCAGCTTGTCGGCAGCCTCTGCGGGGAAGATATCGTACATGCTCTGCACGTTCTTGGCCAGCTGGCTCTGATAGTGGGTGCAGACAGGGATGATATGGTTCATCGAAAGGTCGCCGAACACACGGGCCTCGATCTGTATCTTCTTGGTGTAGGTCTCCCACTTCACCTCGTTGCGGGCCTCAAGCTCCTTGCTGCTCATCACGCCCTGGCCTTCAAACATCTTCACGCTGTCCTCGTCGAGGTAGCGTTCGAAGATCTTCGGGCAGGAAGTCTCGCAGTCGAGCCCGCGCTTCTTGGCCTCTTCCACCCATTCGTCGGAATAGCCGTTGCCTTCGAAGTGTACGGGGCGGCAGAACTTGGCGTCCTCGCGTACCACGTCGAGGATGGCGCTGATCTTGTCTTCGCCGCTTTCGATGAGTGCGTCAACACGCTTCTTGAAGTCCTGCAAAGCCTCGGCTACAGCCGTATTGAGCACGATCATGGCACTGGCGCAGTTGGCCTCTGAACCTACGGCACGGAATTCGAAACGGTTGCCCGTGAAAGCGAAGGGAGAGGTACGGTTGCGGTCGGTATTGTCGATGAGCAGTTCGGGAATCTCGGGGATGTCCAGTTTCATACCCTGCTTGCCGGCCACATTGAACAGCTCGTTCTTGTCAGAGTTCTCGATATGCTCGAGTATCTCGGTGAGCTGGTGTCCGAGGAACGAGGAGATGATAGCTGGAGGTGCCTCGTTGGCGCCCAGACGATGGGCGTTGGTAGCGCTCATGATGCTGGCCTTGAGCAGACCGTTGTGCTTGTATACACCCATCAGTGTCTCGACGATGAAGACAATGAAGCGCAGGTTGTCCTCAGGAGTCTTGCCGGGACCGTGGAGCAGCACGCCCGTGTCGGTAGAAAGGCTCCAGTTGTTGTGCTTGCCGGAACCGTTGATGCCGGCGAAAGGCTTTTCGTGCAGAAGCACGCGGAAACCGTGACGGCGCGCGATCTTCTTCATCAGCGACATCAGAAGCATGTTGTGGTCTACAGCGAGATTGGTCTCCTCGAAGATAGGAGCAAGCTCAAACTGGTTGGGGGCCACCTCGTTGTGACGGGTCTTGCAGGGGATGCCCAGCTCGAGAGCCTGTATTTCGAGATCCTTCATGAAAGCCTGCACACGCTCGGGAATGGTACCGAAGTAGTGGTCGTCCATCTGCTGGTTCTTGGCAGAGTCGTGTCCCATCAGCGTGCGTCCGGTCAGCATCAGGTCAGGACGGGCAGAGTAGAGCCCCTCGTCGACGAGGAAGTACTCCTGTTCCCAACCGAGGTTGGAAACCACCTTCTTGACATCGGGATAGAAATAGTGGCAAACATCGGTTGCGGCAACGTTGACAGCGTGCAGTGCGCGGAGCAAAGGAGCCTTGTAGTCAAGGGCCTCACCAGTATACGAGATGAAGATGGTAGGGATACAGAGCGTATCGTCGATGATGAACACAGGCGATGTGGGATCCCAAGCCGAGTAGCCGCGGGCCTCGAAAGTGTTGCGGATACCGCCATTGGGGAACGAGCTGGCGTCCGGTTCCTGCTGCATGAGCAGTTTGCCGGAGAACTCCTCGATCATGCCGCCCTTACCGTCATGCTCGATGAAGGCATCGTGCTTCTCGGCAGTACCTTCGGTGAGGGGCTGGAACCAGTGCGTATAGTGGGTCACGCCATTTTCGTCGGCCCACTGCTTCATGCCTTTTGCCACAGCGTCGGCGATGGAGCGGTCGAGACGGGTACCGTTGTCGATCACGTCGATGAGCTTCTCATAGACGTCACGGGGCAGGTACTTGTACATCTTAGCACGGTTGAATACATTTTTACCGAAGTACTCCGACGGTCTTTCGATCGGAGTGATCACTTCCAAAGGTTTTTTCTTGAAAGCGTCTGCTACAACTTCAAACCTTAAATTTGCCATTGTTATTTAGTATCTAATGTTGATTGTTATTATTCTTGTTGTCTGTTGTCCATGCGGGGAGAAGGTCATTTCTTCAGCCAGTCTGCTATACGGGCCATGGCTTCCTCGCAGTCTTCACGGTTGCCGAAGGCAGTGAGACGGATGTAGCCCTCGCCGCTGGGTCCGAAGCCGACTCCGGGGGTACATACGACACCCGCTCCGTAGAGCATCTGCTCGAAGAATTTCCAGCTCTCCACGCCACCGGGGGTCTTCACCCACAGATAGGGGGCGTTCTTTCCGCCGTATACGCTGAGTCCGAGCTGGGTCAGGGCCTCGTACATGATCTCGGCATTGCCCATATAGTAGTCTATGGTCTGCTTGATCTGCTCTTTGCCTTCAGGCGTGTAGATGGCCTCGGCCGCACGCTGGGAGATATAGCTTGTACCGTTGAACTTGGTGCTTTGGCGACGGTCCCAAAGATGGTTGAGCTCCACACGCTGCTTGCCGTCGATGGTCACGGCCGTCAGCTCTTTCGGGATGATGGTATAACCGCAGCGGACGCCAGTGAAACCGGCCGTCTTGGAATAGCTGTGGAATTCGATGGCACACTTTCTTGCACCTTTGATTTCATAGATGGAGTGCGGCACATCGTCCTCGCGGATATAGGCTTCATAGGCAGCATCGTAGAGGATGAGGGTATCGTTCTTCAGCGCGTAGTTCACCCACTTGCGCAGTTCGTCTTTCGACAACACCGTACCCGTCGGGTTGTTGGGGTAGCACAGATAGATCATGTCTACGCGATGGTCGGGTATCTTGGGCGTGAAATTGTTTTCTGCCGTGCAGGGCATGTAGGTCACATTGCTCCATTTGCCGCCTTCGAGCGTTCCGGCGCGTCCGCACATCACGTTGGAGTCGATGTACACGGGGTAGATGGGATCGGTCACGCCGACACTGTTGTCCCATCTTACGATCTCGCCGATATTGCCCGTATCGCTCTTGGCACCGTCGTTGACAAACACTTCATTGGGATCGACATGCACTCCACGGGGAGCGAAGTCGTTTTTCACGATGGCCTCGCGCAGAAAGTCATAGCCGCGCTCGGGTCCGTAGCCGCGGAAGGTCGCCTTGACCGCCATCTCGTCGACAGCCTTGTGCATGGCCTCAATGACTGCGGGACAGAGCGGCTGCGTGACATCGCCAATGCCAAGACTGATCACGCGTACTCCGGGATGTGCCACCTTGAAGGCGTTCACCTTCTTGGCTATATCTGCAAACAGGTAATTGTTTGACAGCTTCAGATAGTGTTCGTTTACTAATGCCATTTTTCTTTGGGAAAATATTGTCTTTTATATGATTGTTGTCCTGATTATATAAATGGAGGAGACCCTTACAATGCTATCTCCCCATCAAAGACGAATGCCGCCGGTCCCGTCATGTAGACGTGTCCGTCGGCATCCTTCCATTCTATGTCAAGTATTCCTCCATCCATTGCGATGCGGCTTTTTCGCGTGCTGCGTCGGGTATGGGCCGCTGCCACTGCGGTGGCACAGGCGCCCGTACCGCAGGCCATGGTGATGCCGCTGCCCCGTTCCCAGACACGGGTACGGATTTCGCCGGTGGGCATGACCTGCGCAAACTCTATGTTGCACCGTTGGGGGAAGGCTGCGTCGCGCTCCAGTACACGGCCGAAGTGCGCAATGTCTATCGTATCGATATCGTCTACGAAGGTGACGAAATGCGGATTGCCCATGCAGACGTATGTACCTTCGAACGTGCGTCCGTGTGCCACGAGCACACCGCCGCAAGACTCATCGTACTGTTCTGCATTGTGGAGCGACGGTTCGAGCATGTCTACGGTGACGCTTGACACCTGTCCGTCGGCCTCGACGTGCAAGCGGAGGACCTTGACCCCGGAAAGGGTCTCGAGACGGATTTCCGTCTTGTCGGTCAGATGGCGTTCATAGAGATACTTGCCGATGCAGCGCGATGCATTGCCGCACATCATGGCTTCAGAACCGTCGGCATTGAAGATACGCATCGAGAAGTCAGCATCACATCCCTTCGAGGGCGCGCCGATCAGCACCAGCCCGTCACTGCCGACGCCCGTATGGTAGGCGCTCCACTTGACGGCCGCTGACGATGGGTCGGGTATACTATATAATAATGTGTTGACGTAGATGTAATCATTGCCTGCGCCGTGCATCTTGGTAAACCCTATCATGCGTGCCATTTTGACTTTCTCTTATTCGTTCCTTAAAACAATTCGTTGTTATACGCTGCAAAAGTAACACTTTTTGCGAAATATTACAATATATTCCTTGCAATAATCTTGTCTAAAATTTGTTAAGTTGCAATATGACAACAAAATCACGATCGTACTTTCAAATCGAAACGTTTTTCACAAGACTAAATTACAAAACAAAAGGTGTGAAAATTTTATTAAAACAGAATGTATATTTCATGGTTATTTAATTTGCATTTTGTATTACTTTTGCAGTGGATAACAAACATATTGACACTAAAACATTGAAACAACAAATACAAAAGAGGTAAGTATGAAGAAAATTGAAGCCATCATCCGAAAGTCACGTTTCGAGGATGTGAAGGCTGCCCTGCTGACAGCCGACATCGAATGGTTCTCCTACTACGACGTACGCGGCGTAGGAAAGTCGCGGCAGGGCCGCATCTACAGAGGTGTGGTCTACGACACCAGTTCCATAGAGCGCATACTGATATCGCTCGTTGTCAGAGACAAAAACGTGGAGCGCGCCGTCAACGCCATCCTCAAGGCTGCACACACCGGCGAGATCGGCGACGGACGCATCTTTGTCATCCCCATAGAGGATGCCATACGCATCAGAACCGGCGAACGCGGCGACATCGCCCTCTACAACGCCGAGCAGGAAAAGTAGCCCGCCCCAATCGCAACAGGTAAAACATGACAGGTAAAAAGAAACAATTCAGGATATGACAGCAACACTTCTTACAGCCACCGCCCTCAACACGGGCAACACGGCATGGATGATTACGGCCACCATTCTCGTACTCCTCATGAGCATACCGGGCATCGCCCTCTTCTACGGCGGACTGGTACGGCAGAAAAACGTACTGAGCATCATCATGCAGACCATGCTCATCGTGGGCGTGGTAAGCATCCTTTGGGTAGCCGTCGGCTACTCGTGGGCCTTCGACACGAGCTTCAAGGACAGCGGCAACCCGCTTTGGGCCGTCATGGGAGGCACCGGCAAGATGTTCCTCCACGGCATCGCTCCCGACACGCTCACCGACACCGGCATACCGGAACTGACCTTCGTCATGTTCCAGTGTATGTTTGCCCTGATCACACCAGCCCTCATCCTCGGCGCATTCGCAGAGCGCATCAAGTTCAAGGGATATATGGTATTCACCGTACTGTGGGTCATCATCGCCTACTTCCCGATGGCCCACTGGGTATGGGGCGGCGGATTTCTCCAGCAGATGGGCGCCATCGACTTTGCAGGCGGAACGGTGGTACACATCAACGCCGGCATCTCGGCGCTTGTCATGGCCGTGCTCATCGGCCAGCGCGAGACCTACCAGGCCGGACACCCGATACTGCCGCACAACATCACGTTCGTCTTCATGGGCACCTCGTTTCTCTGGCTGGGATGGTTCGGCTTCAATGCCGGTAGCGGACTGGCCGCTGACGGACTGGCTGCCAACGCCTTTCTCGTGACCCATATCGCCACCGCCACCGCCGCCGTGACCTGGATGGTCATCGACTGGATATACAACGACAAGCCGACCACCGTCGGCGCATGCACAGGCGCCGTCGCCGGCCTTGTAGCCATCACGCCCGCAGCCGGCTCCACCGACCTGCTCGGCGCATTCGTCATCGGCATTGTCACACCGATCGTCTGCTTCTTCATGGTAGCCACCGTCAAGCGGAAATTCCACTACGACGACGCACTCGACGCCTTCGGCGTACACGGCATGGGCGGCATCATCGGATCGGTACTCACCGGCGTCTTCGCCACGCGTTTCGTCACCGGAGCAGACGGTGCACAGGGTGCGCTCTACGGCGACTGGCACCAACTGTGGATACAGGTCTTCGCCACACTGCTGACCATCGTCTTCAGCGCCGTCGTGACGTTCATCCTCTACAAACTGGTCGACAAGACCATCGGCATCCGCGTAGACAAGCGCGTTGAGGAAGAAGGACTCGACGTATACGAGCACGGCGAGTCGGCCTACAACTAACGGAAGGCGGGGTCTAAAAATTACCTTTGATGGATTTTTGAAATTTTTCCGAGCGGATTTTTCTGTCTTTCTGAAGGAGCATAGCGCGCTATGCGACTGAAGAAGGACGAAAAAGACACCGGATAAAATCAAAAAGACACAAAGAGCATACCCGTCAAAATAGAATTTAATAATGCGTGGAATTTTTAGAACACGCCGGAATACTTCACCTATACGTTCTATACGTAGTTTCATACAATCAACCTTTTCGACACCATGATGGGGGCGCGGACTCGCGAGGAGTTCACGCCCTTTATTTATGGCGTGTCCTAATTTTTTAAAACCCGCCTTATGCCTGATACTATACAGCCATCGTACAAAAGGATTATACGAGCCGTACAAAGGCTTTGTAGCGTCACTACAAGGCCTTTGTAGCGACCGTACAAGGCCCTTGTAGCAACCGTACAAGGCCTTTGTACTAAAACGCTTCGGCATCAAGCACAATTTTCGGCCATAAAAAGAGAAAAAACAAACCAAAAGATATTCCAAACCACACAAATTCACGATCCGGCTCCGTCCAATATTTTCGACAAACATTTGGTACTATCCTACAAAAGATATACCTTTGCATCCGATTTGCAGAGTGCAAGTCAGGGGTGGCGGAGATTGTCCGTCTGAGATTATACCCTCTGAGCTGATCCGGATAATGCCGGCGTAGCGAAAAAGGCAGAACAGGATGCGTACCCCCTATTTGTATACTTATAAAATAGGTAAAAAGAAATGAACAGACTTTTTGGGACAGTGTTGGCTGCAGCCTGTGGACTGACAGGCCAGTTGACTTATGCCCAGGAGAAACTCGACACCGCCAAGGTGCAGCACATCAGCGAAGTAGTGGTCAAGGCCGTCAGAGCCACAAAGACCTCACCCTTTGCGGTAGCGAACATCAAAAGATCAGAACTCAAGGACTTCGGCACGACCGGCAAGGAACTGCCTTTCCTCTTTGCCCGCACTCCGGGCGTACTCGCATGGAGCGAGAACGGCCTCGGAAGCGGCACCGCCTATATGCGCATGCGCGGTGCTGCAGGCAGCCGCATCAACGTGACGCTCGACGGCGTGGCACTCAACTCGCCTGAAGACCAGACCGTATTCTGGGCCAACATGAACAGTTACGCATCCCTTCTCGGCAGCGTACAGATACAGCGCGGCGTAGGTACGTCCACCAATGGCGACGGCGCCTTCGGCGGAAGCATCTCACTGGCCACCGCCGCCCCCTCCACAAAACCCTTCCTTGAACTGACCGGTTCGTACGGCAGCTACAACACCTACAACACGGGAGCCAGCTTCTCCACCGGACTGCTCTTCGACCACCTCATCTTCGACGGTGCCTACCACGAAACCGCTACCGACGGCTTTGTCGACGGCACACGCGGACGTTCCGGTTCGTACTACGGCGGACTGACCTGGCTGGGCCGCAACTTCCAGATACGCTACAAGAACGTGGGCAACTTCGAGAAGACCGGACAGGCATGGAACTATATCAGCGGACCCACCGGCACCGAGACCTACCGCCAGATATGGGACATGGGCCTGGGACGCAGCAACACGCTGATCGGCAGCTACGACCTGCAGAACGGCAAGTACGTGCTCACCCCCTACACCTACCGCAACGGCAACAAGTGGGACCGTACCACCGACAACTTCTACCAGAACCACAATATCCTCTCCTTCGCATGGCAGCCCTCCGAGCACTGGAGCCACAACCTGGCCCTGCACTACACCTACGGATACGGCTACTACAAGGACTTCCGCCACAACAAGAGCCTCGCCAGCAAGTTCGGCATCAACGAGTACAACGAGAAGGGCAAGGAGATCAAGACCGACGAGGTACGCCGCAAAGGTCTGACGCAGAATGCCTACGGCCTGGTGTACAACGTCAACTACAAGGATGAGCACTGGGACATCATCGGCGGTGTCAACCTCCAGCAGTTCCGCGGCAACCACTGGGGCTACCTCGACTACATCGGCGACGAGACGCTCGAGAAGAAATACCTCGCCAACGGCGCCTACAAGTACTACGACTCCGACGCCCACAAGGACGACTACAGCGGATTTGTCAAGACCACCTATACCTTCCTCACCCACTGGAACGTCTTCGCCGACCTGCAGTACCGCTACGTGAAGTACAAGACCGACGGATACAACGACCGTTTCGTCTACACGAAGGAGAAAGGCTATATATCTCAGCCGCTCAACATCAACGACGATTTCGGCTTCTTCAACCCCAAAGCCGGCATCAGCTACACCAACGGCGGCCACAAGGCCTACGCATCGGCAGCCCTGAGCCACCGCGAGCCCGAGCGCAACAACTACACCGACAACTACAACTACCCGTACCCGAAGGCTGAAAGCGTGGTCGACGTGGAGGCCGGCTACCAATTCCAGGGCAGCAACTGGCACGCCGGAGCCAACTTCTACTACATGGACTACGACAACCAGATCGCCCAGACCGGACAGCTCAGCGACATCGGCGAAGCCCTGACCACCAACATCAAGAAGTCGTACCGTATGGGTGTCGAACTGACTGCCGGATGGTCGCCCCTCTCATGGCTGAACATCGAAGGCAACGCCGCCCTCAGCAAGAACAAGATCAAGGACTTCGACGAGTACGTCTCCGGCGACGACGCCATGGTCGTCAACCACTACAGCGAGTCGACCCTCGCCTACTCGCCCAGCGCCATCCTCAACGGATTTGTAGACTTCCACTACGCCGGCTTCAGCGCCACATGGCACACCAACTATGTTAGTCGCCAGTACATAGACAACTCCCAAAGCAAAGAGCGCTCCCTGACCTGCTACTCGCAGAGCGACCTCAGCCTCAAGTACGAGAGCGACGTCACCCGTGCCGCAGGCATCAAGCACATCACGCTGGGATTTGACTTCAACAACATCTTCTCGCGCCACTATGCCGCCTGCGCCTACGACTACGGATACTACTCCAAGGGCAAGCGCTACTCCTATCTGGCCTACGTTCCGATGGCCGGCTTCAACGTGATGGGACACCTCACGCTGCGGTTCTAAGTGACGGTTAATAAATAAATTGGTACGATTTGTACATCGTCAAAATCGTACCAATTTATTTTTTACCGTCACTAAACCTACAGCATCAAGACCTGACGGACAATAACGGGCCGCGCCTGCGGTCCTATACCGACATACAGACAGGAGGGAGTGGAAGCGACTGACCAAGACCGTCAGGCGCATCCGCTCCTTCTCTGCATACAGGCGGGGGCAAAAACTCCGCTGCAAACGACAAAGAAAATGACAACATTCATCACCGCCCACTGGCTCGACATACTGACCACCGTACTGGGCCTCATCTACATACTGCTCGAATACCGGGCCAGCATCGCCCTGTGGATAGTCGGCATCATCATGCCGGCCCTCGACATCTATCTCTACTGGAGCCACGGCCTGTATGGCGACGCCGGCATGGCGGTCTACTACACGCTCGCTGCCGTCTACGGCTACGCGGTGTGGAAGTTCGGGCACAAGCGCGGCCAGACGCAAGACAAGGAGATGCCCATCACCCGCATGCGCCGTTCCCTGTACCTGCCCGCCACTCTGTTCTTCCTCGCAGCGTGGGGAGCCACCTACTACGTGCTCGCCGTCTACACCAACAGTACCGTCCCGCTCCTCGACGCCTTCACCAACGCCCTCAGTTTCGTAGGTCTGTGGGCACTTGCCCGGAAGTACATCGAACAATGGTTTTTCTGGATCGTCGTCGACGTCATCAGCGCCTATCTATACGCCATCAAGGGCATCCCCTTCAAGGCCGGACTGTACGCGCTCTACGTCGTCATCGCCGTCATGGGCTACTGCAAATGGAAACGCATGATGGCCCCGAAGCAGGAACAGACGGAATGACCGCTTTCCCCAAAGGAATCTAACTCAAAATCAATAATTCAATATGATCTTTTCTCGTGTAACCAAAAAGTCGGTCTTCGATGCCGTCATCCTCGGCGACGGAGATTTTCCCAAGCACCCCTATGCCCTGTCGGCCCTCATCAAGGCACCCTACGTCTGCTGCTGCGACGGGGCCGGAGCCCGGCTCATCGAGTACGGACTGATGCCCGACGCCATCGTCGGCGACGGAGACTCGCTGTCGGCTGACTTCAAGAAGCGCTACCAGCCCATCGTCCACATCGTAAAAGAGCAGGAGGACAACGACCAGACCAAGGCCACCCGCCACTGCACAGGGATCGGTTTCCGCCACATTGCCTACCTGGGCATGACGGGCAAGCGCGAAGACCACACCCTGGGCAACATCTCGCTGCTCTGCCGGTACATGCACGAGTTCGATATCCGTCCCGTGATGATCACCGACCACGGCTACTTCATACCGGCCTGCGGCGACAACACGTTTGAGAGTTTCCGCGGACAGCAGATCAGCATCTTCAACACCGGCTCACGGGTACTCACCGGCGAAGGGTTCCGCTGGGCGCCCTACACCTACGGCGCCATCTGGCAAGGCACGCTCAACGAGGCACTGGGCGACAAGGTCAGCATACACGCCGACGGCGACTATCTGCTCTTCATGACCCACGAGGGCAAGCTGCCACCCACGAAATGAGACTGCGGCACACCATGGTGCCGCTCCTTATATCAAAACAACAATACCAACAACCACATGTACAGACAACCACTCGGAAGGCCTGCGCCGCTGCGCTTCAAGCACTTCACGCGCAAAGGCTACGCCCTGTTCAGTTGTCTCGGCAAGGAGGTTCTCATCTGCACACTGAGCATCCCGACCCTGACCTACGCCAAGGCCGACGGCATCAGCACGCACACCGAGAAAGCCGACACCGCACATACGGCCATCGAAAAGACCGTATTGCTCGACGACATCGAGGTCACCGCCTCGAAAGCCCCCACCCTGCCTGGACAGACTGCGAGAATTGTTCACGTACTGGGCCGCGACGCCATTGCCGCCGCGCCGGTACAAAGTATCAACGACCTGCTCAAGTACGCCGCCGGCGTAGACGTGCGGCAACGCGGCCCCATCGGCGTACAGACCGATGTCAGCGTGCGCGGAGGCAACAGCGAGCAAGTGGCCATACTGCTCAACGGCATCAGCATCGGCGATCCGCAGACGGCCTACAACGCCTTCGACTTTCCCTGCGACATCGCCGACATCGACCATATCGAGGTGCTCGAAGGACCGGCCGCACGCGTGTACGGCACGTCCTCTCTCGTAGGAGCGGTCAATATCGTCACCGCAACGCCCGCGCGCAGCAACGTCTCCGCCCGCCTGGATGCAGGCAGCTACGGATACGCAAGCGCCGGTGCGCGCGTCGCCCTGGCCGGCCACACCTGGAAGAACGCCGTCTCGGGCAGCTACACCCGCAGCGACGGCTACAGCCGATGCAAGGCCGGAATGCTCAACGCCGACTACCACGGCGGCAAGGCTTTCTACCAAGGCGGCTACGAGGACAATACGATAACGGCAAGATGGCATGCCGGCATCAGTGCCAAGGATTTCGGCGCCAACACGTTTTATGGCGCAAAGTGGGACGACCAGTACGAGCATACCATGAAAACCTACACTGCACTTTCGGTGGAGAACAAAAACGGACGGTTCCACCTCCACCCTTCCATCTACTGGAACCGCAACATGGACCGCTACGAGCTCTTCCGCAATGCAGAAGACAAGTATCCCTTCAACTACCACCGCACCGACATCTACGGACTGAACCTCAACTCCTATTTCGACTGGACGCTCGGGCGTACCGCCATCGGAGCGGAGATACGCAACGAGGATCTCGTGAGTACGGTCCTCGGCGAACGCCTTGAGCAGCCGTCGCACGTGCACGGCACCTCACGCGACTACGAGTACGGGCTCAACCGCACCAATATCAGTTTCATACTCGAGCACAACGTCTCGATAGGACGCTTCACGGCATCGGCCGGACTGATAGCCGCCAAGAACTCATGGAACCACATGAACATGCGCGTCTACCCGGGAGCCGACCTCAGTTATGCCCTCACCGGCGGACTGCGGCTCTACGCCTCGTACAATACCTCGCTGCGCATGCCGTCGGCCACCGAACTGTACTACTCGGTCGGCGGCCACAAGGCCGACAAGTACCTCAAGCCTGAGGAGATGTCGTCGGTAGAGGGTGGTGTGAAGTATGTGGCCAACGGCATCCGCGCAAAGGCCAGCGTCTACTACAACCACTGCACCAACCTGATAGACTGGGTGCGCGACACCGGCGGCGACGAGAATGCCGTTTGGAAATCGGTCAACTTCACCAAGGTCAACGGTACCGGCGTAGAACTGTCTGCCTCCATAGACTGGCACGCGCTCTTCCCCGCACAACGGTGGTGCAAATCGCTCAACGTGGCCTACAGCTACATCAACCAAAACAAAGTGGAAACCGAAGGTCTGCAAAGCCGCTATACCCTGGAGTACCTGCGGCACAAACTGGTGGCCGACCTTCAGACCACCATTGTCCCCGGACTTGATTTCGGCATCTACTACCGCTGGCAGGAACGCACCGGATACTACACCGATGCGGGCGGCACCGACCACACCTACCGCCCCTACAGCATTGTCGACGCTCGGCTCACCTGGACAAAGCCACGGTACCGCTGCTACGTAGAAGCCAACAACCTGCTGGACAAGACCTATGTAGACTACGGCAACGTGCCGCAGCCCGGCATCTGGGTCATGTGCGGCGCCTCGGTTAACATATATCTCTAAACTGCCCGAGAATACACACCTTACCACTGCGCGAGAGTTGGCCGGGATTGCTGCCCGGCCATCCTTCGGGCACTTCCATGCCATGACGGGCATAGTACTCTCTCCAATAGGGAGTCACTGTGCCCGTCTTGTCGTGAAAGGACATCGGGATGGGATCGAACACCAACCGGCCCGCCGCATCGCGGTAGCACTTCTGTACCAGTTCGCTACAATACATCGCACTGTCATCGGGCATGAAAAAGAAGTCGTAGGGCCGCCCGAGAAAAGCAAGCGCACGCTGTACCGACGCGGCGACACCGACAGTATCCTTCAGCCGCCCCACCAGCACCAGCGAATCGCGCTGCAAGAGAAAGGAGTCGATCGGCGTGAGCACGACGCCGCGGTGTACGGCCTCGAGCGCATACGCCGCGCCCTTCTCCCGATGCACGATGGCTACATGGTCGATACGCCTTCCGTCAACGCCCGCCGTGACATCTGTGATGGCATTGCCGTCGGAAGAAACGCAGAACAGCAGGTCGCCCTCGCAAAGGAAATCCTGCGCGGGGGACGGGACTGCCCATGAAAGCACGGTATACAACAGAAGAAGACGGAAGTACAGATTCATTGGAAGACACATCTTTACTCGTCGGTTTACTCGTCAGCAGCCCAGCTGTCGTCCACCGTATAGAGAAAGTCGTTGTACGGATATTTCTGCACATGCATCTCGCGTACCTTACGGTACAGCGTGTCACGCATTTCCTCTATATTGGTCTTTTCGCGCGCAGAGATGAAGAGGCAGTTGTCGCCCATCTTGCCCATCCAGGTGTGGCGGAGCTCATCGAGCGTGACGTTCTCTTTCGTGCGGGGCGTGAGGTCATCCTCCTCCTTTTCCACCCACTTGTAGTTGTCGATCTTGTTGAAGACAATCATGCTCGGCTTGTCGGCGCAGCCCAGTTCGGAGAGCGTTTTCTCGACGACACGTATCTGCTCCTCAAAGTCGGGATGGGAGATGTCTACCACATGCACGAGCAGATCGGCCTCGCGCACCTCGTCGAGCGTAGACTTGAAGGAGTCGACCAGGTCGGTAGGCAGCTTGCGGATGAAGCCGACCGTATCGGCAAGCAGGAAGGGCAGGTTTTCGATGACCACCTTGCGCACCGTCGTGTCGAGGGTGGCAAACAGTTTGTTCTCGGCAAACACGTCACTCTTGGAGAGCAGGTTCATGAGCGTACTCTTGCCCACATTGGTGTAGCCTACAAGGGCCACACGGATGAGGCGGCCGCGGTTCTTGCGCTGCGTGGTCTTCTGCTTGTCGATCTCTACGAGGCGCTGCTTGAGCAGGGTGATGCGCTGGAGGATGATACGGCGGTCCATCTCCAACTGGGTCTCGCCCGGTCCGCGCAGTCCCACACTACCCTTGCCGCCGCCGGATCCCGATCCGCCGCCCTGTCGCTCAAGGTGGGTCCACAGACGCTGCAGACGCGGGAGCATGTAGCGATACTGGGCCAGTTCCACCTGTGTCTTGGCAGCGGCAGTCTGCGCGCGCATGGCGAAGATGTCGAGAATCAGTGATGTGCGGTCGAGGATCTTCACGCCCAGTTCCTTTTCGATGTTACGCATCTGCTTGGCCGACAACTCGTCGTCGAAGATGACCATACCGACTTCACGTTCGGCATCTTCCTCTGCCTTGATGAAGTCGCGTATCTCTTCCAGTTTACCCGTTCCGATGTAGGTCACCGAACTGGGTCCGGCCATACGCTGCGTGAAACGGCGTATGGTGACGGCTCCGGCAGTATCGGCAAGGAATTCCAGTTCGTCAAGATATTCCTTTGTCTTGGCCTCGTCCTGCTCTTTCGTGATGAGGCCTACGAGAATGGCGGTTTCCGCCTTGGCCTCTGATATGACGAATTCTTTCATTTGGTCTTTCTGATGTATTATTACATATGTGTATATATGTGGCGCACTGCTGCATCCGCTATACGCCGGAGTCATGTTGGAGAAGGTTTTTGCTATCCGCAAAAGTACGAATAAAAAACTGGAATCCGCCTAAAGCACGGCCTAAATCCAAAGCCGGAAAAAGAAAATGCAAGTTTTTTTGAAAAAAGTTTGCCGAAAATTTGGAGGCTACAAAAAAAGTGCTTACCTTTGCACTCGCAATTGAGAAACAAGCTTCTCACAAGCAAGCGTCCTTAGCTCAGTTGGTAGAGCAACTGACTCTTAATCAGTGGGTCTAGGGTTCGAGCCCCTAAGGACGCACGAAAGACATCGACAATTTAGTCGGTGTCTTTTTTTGTTGTATATTATCGTATTCCGCCGCAAAAACGGGACAACAATACAGCAAAGCAAGAATCATGTTTTGCACACCCAGCCCCGTAGGGTAGGGTGTTCAAAATAAACATTTTTTACGAAATCTTTTTTTGTCTACCTTAAATATTCTAGTTCGTTGATATATAAGGCTTTTCATTAGACTTCTACAGTCATTCCATGTCGCATTTTTGTCTTGGCCTAAATTGTGTTTTGCACACCCAGCCCCGTAGGGGCGACATAGTATAGCGTAGGGTTTCTTGCTGACGCAAGCGACAAAGTCGAGCGGCCCCTACGTTTTAGGGTTGTGTTTTGACCGTTGCCCCTGTAGGGGGCGCATAATTAAATTGAATATGGATGAATTATACGCCCCCTACAGGGGCAACGTTTGAGAAACCCGTTTGAGATAGGGCCCGCTCGACTTTGTCGCTTGCCTTGGCAAGAAGGCCCTATCCTATATTATGTCGCCCCTACAGGGCTGGGAGTACTATAATCCCCAAACAGAGCATTTAGGATAAGACAATTTATGAACCGTCCTGGGATGTTCCAACTCGTTTACTACGAGACTCTTCAAAGGATTCTTATGGGCATTTAATACTGCATTTTCTGTCTCGTAAAAAATGTTCATTTTGAACACCCTACGGGGCTGGGATATGCAACACCTCTCTGTGTAGTTCTTGTAGGGCTGTAAATACAACGTCCCCTTGTGTGGTTTTTATCAATCTGACCATGACGCAAAGGAACACAGAACACAAATGGAGCTTCTTCGGTTTACCGTACACCAATAACTACAAAAACAGTCCAAAACGCCCTGTGCATTTCTGCCCGCGACGTTTTGGGCTGCTTCTATATTGCAGTCAGCAAACCGGGAGGACTACCCTACCCCGAGCAGCTCCACTTCGAAGATGAGGGTAGAGCCGCCGGGGATGCCCGGCTGCGAAAATTTGCCGTAGCCCATCTCCGAGGGAATGTACAGTTCCCATTGGTCGCCGACATGCATCTGCTGCATGGCGACAATCCAACCGTCTATCAGATCGGAGAGCCGCATGGCAAAGGGCGTTCCGCCACGACTGGAGTCAAACTTCTTGCCGTTGATGGTCCAGCCGGTATAATGGGCGGTGACGATACTGCGCCGGGTAGGTGATGGCCCGGTGGGGTCGCCGGACTTCAAGACCTTATAGTAGATACCCTGCGGAAGGGACAGTACACCCTCCTCCTTTGCCTTTTCCGCCAGCCAGCGGCGGTTGGCTTCTATATATTCTTTCTTTGCCATGATGATAATATACCAATTACTTCACGACGATTTTCTTCGCCGTTCCGTTGTCGTAGCGTATGATATTGATACCGCGGGTGCAGGCCGTACGCGTCTTTCCGTCGACACCGTAGATGCCCACCACCTTGCAGGTACTCTCATCCGTTACACCCTTTATGGCCGTCGGCTTCTCCACCTGTGCAGTCATGGCGAATATGGTAGGACGTCCGCCCGTCTTGGAGAAGGTCACGCTGCTGAGCGTCTTTTCCTTGTCCAGCGGTACGGCAATCTCATAGAGGCAGCACACTTCTTTGGAATCGATCTCGTCGGCCCGGCCATAATAAGAGCTTGCGGTAAGGATACGTCCCAGACTGTTGACCGCATCGTCTGCATCTTCAGTCTGTCCGTACCAGTCGGCCACGGTTGCCGAGGTGGAAGTACCGGATGTACCGTCGGTGTACTTTGGCGTGACGGTCAGCACCGACTTGCCGTCGGCACTGATAGCCAGACAATAGAGCGTCTTTCCCTGTATGCGGTCGCTGACTTTAAGTTCATAGTCAGAGGTTGAAGTCATGGTCAGCGCATTGTCGGCGGTATAGTCGGCAAGCACATAGGTCACGCCCTCAGCGGAGGTCACGGTATGGTCATCGCCGGCGAGCGCACCGCTCTCCTGCACAGCTGTAGTATAGAGGGTATAACCGGCCGCGTCGACAGTACCTGTGACATGAGAGGCAGACGGCGTAGCCTCGGCGATAACGTCGGCATTAAAACCATTCGACACGGTGAGCGCCGTGAAATCGCCCGAAAGCGGAGTCTTGATCTTCCAGGCCTTGTCCATGAAGGCAAGACGGCTGGTGACAAACGACTTCAGCGCACTGACCTTGCTGCTGAACGAACCGAAATGGCTGTTCCAGGCCTCATTGTCGCGGTCGAGCGCACCGCTCTCCTGGAGCACGGTGGCCATAGAGTCTATTTTCGCCGTAATGAACGCCTCGGAATAGTTGCCCTCGCGACGCTCGGTCCACCGCTGGCGCAACTCCTGCACATAGGCGGGGTCGTTCATCAGTTTATACCAGAAGAAGGGCACAAGCTGCTGGTCGGCCGAAGCCATAAGGTCATTGCTCTTGTAGCGCCATGTCGAGGAGTTGTTGGCATCATAGTAGTTGGCTATGCCGTAGGCGATATTGAAATCCCAAAGGGCCGTTTTCCATTTGGCGTCAGTACCGAGCTTGGCAGCGTGCGTCTCACTGTACTTGTAGAGCGGCGTGCTCAGACGGTAGGCATCGACATTGTTGGAGAATTCCTGGGCAATCTGATAATCGATGAACGACTGCACGTCGATATACTTCCGGTAGCCGTTCTCGCCGGTATAGTCGGAAGTGGTGAACGAGCTTTCCATATCTTCGATGGCATTGCCGATGGCTTCCTCCACACCCGAAGGCAGGTCGGCAAAGTCATCATACTCCGGCTCCTTGTACTGGTAGGCCACCGTGCGGTCGGTGTACTCCACACCCGTGCTGCTCACCGGATGGTGCTTGGAGACATAGTAATGGTCCTCGTCCTTGCGGTCGATCTCTACATGGAAGTCACCCGTAAGGTCATCTGCGGTAGGATCGTCGAGATTGAGACGGTTTTTGCCTTTCGTGGCACGTTCAGACATGATATAGATGCCGTAGTAATAGCCGTCGAGCACCACTTCACAGAATTTCATGTGGGGCGCAAACGAGCTGCCGCCGCGTGCCAGTTCCATGGTCAGCACGTCGCGCATGTAGCTCATATCCTCCCACGGAGCGAGCATGGCCCAGTCATTGTCCTTGCCCATTCCCATGATCGACACCTTGGCCTTCTTGGCCGTAAGGTCGGCGGCAGACAGCGGACGGATAGAGAGCGGCTTCTTGTCTGATCCGGTAAACGAGGTGTTGCCGCGGTACTTGATGGCCACCGGACCTTCCCAGTCTACCGTCTGGCCGGCATGGGCGACAGTGTCGAGATAGTTGTGCCCGTCCTTGTTGTCAATGATTTTCACCGTTGCGAGCACACGGTTTTCACGCTCGATGGTCTGGCCGTTCACGTTGATGAAGACCAGCGGAAGCGTCGTTTCCGTGAAAGTGACATTGCGCGACGGTCTGAAATTGTTGGGGTCGGTGTCTTTTCCGGAGGCCGGCAACACGGCGGATGCCATCAATGTCCCCAGGAAGAAGGAAGAAAGTATACTTTTTTTCATTCGAAAAACTTTGATTGATTAAGATGATGTCAAACAGGCAATGTGCAGGACTACCATCCTGCATGCATGCAAAATTAGCAATTCGTTTTGGAAACAGTACTTTATTTTGTCTGTTTTTGCAAAAAATACGCACCGCAGCGACAGAAAATTTTTCATTTCACCACTGGGGCACGCACACTGCGGAAGGTTTCGGCATACGGCGTCTGATTTTTCGGCGGGATAGACGTACGGCTCAATATTTTTTCGTAAATTTGCAATAGGTTGGACGACAGTCGGACAAAGGTAGGCGGCCAACCTTTCAGGGAGGCAATCTTCCCCCCCTATTTTACAAGCCAACGTTATGAAATCACTCAAGGAACTGTACAGAATAGGCAAAGGCCCGTCCAGCAGCCACACGATGGGTCCACAGAAAGCCGCACAGATGTTTGCCGGCCATCACCCGGAAACACGCCGCTTCAAGGTGACGCTCTACGGCAGCCTTGCCGCTACCGGACGCGGCCACCTGACCGATGTGGCCGTACGCGAAGTGCTCGAGCCGAGAGGCAAGGTGGAAATAGACTGGCAGCCCGCCGTCTACCTGCCATTCCACCCCAACGGCATGCGCTTCACCTCCTATGGCGCCGACGGACAGGAGACCGACTCTTGGACGGTATACAGTGTCGGCGGCGGCGCACTGTCTGAGGGCGAACATACACGCTGGATACCCAATGAGGGCGAGCCCTACACGCTCAACACGCTCAAGGAGATCATGAACTGGTGTGTCAGCCAGGGCCGCGGCTATTGGGAATACGTGGAAGAGTGCGAGGGCAGCGGTCTGTGGGACTATCTCCGCGAAGTATGGCACGCCATGCGGCAGGCCGTAGAGCGCGGACTCGACCACGAAGGGGCCTTGCCCGGCCCGCTCCATCTGCCGCGAAAGGCCATCACCTACTACGTCAAGGCCCGCGGCTACCGGCAGACACTGCAGACCCGCGGACTGGTGTTCGCCTATGCACTGGCCGTCATAGAGGAGAATGCTTCCGGCGGCACCATCGTCACCGCCCCTACCTGCGGATCGTGCGGCGTACTGCCCGCTGTACTCTACCATCTGTGGAAGGGACACGAATTCAGCGAGACCCGCATACTCCACGCCCTGGCCACCGCCGGACTGTTCGGAAACATCGTCAAGCAGAACGCCTCCATCTCGGGTGCCGACGTAGGCTGCCAGGGCGAGGTGGGCGTAGCCTGCGCCATGGCCGCCGCCGCTGCCAACCAACTGTTCGGCGGCAGTCCCTCACAGATAGAATATGCAGCGGAGATGGGACTCGAGCATCATCTTGGCATGACCTGTGACCCGGTGTGCGGACTGGTACAGATACCCTGCATCGAGCGCAACGCCTTCGCCGCAGCCCGCGCGCTCGACGCCAATCTCTACGCCTCGTTCTCCGACGGTACCCACAGCGTATCGTTCGACCGCGTAGTGCGCGTCATGAAGCAGACCGGACACGACCTGCCCTCGCTCTACAAGGAGACCAGCACAGGCGGCCTGGCCACCAACTTCGACTGACGACCGTCATTCCGGACAATCAAGGCGGACACATAAACCGCCTTCACAAAACATCAGCAAACAAAACACAACGCATACATGGGATTATTTGGACTGTTCAACAAAAACAAGAAAGAAGTACTCGACAACGGCCTTGAAAAGACCAAGCAGAGCGTATTCGGCAAGATAGCACGCGCCATCGCCGGCAAGTCTACCGTAGACGACGACGTGCTCGACAATCTCGAGGAAGTGCTCATCACGTCGGACATCGGCGTAGAGACTACCCTCAAGATTATCAAGCGCATCGAGGAAAGGGTGGCACGCGACAAGTACGTTTCCACCTCCGAGCTGCAGGGCATACTGCGCGACGAGATAGCGTCGCTGCTCACGGAGAACAACTCTGCCGACAACGACGACTGGGATCTGCCTACAGACCACCGTCCCTACGTCATCCTCGTCGTAGGTGTCAACGGTGTGGGCAAGACCACCACCATCGGCAAGCTGGCCTACCAGTTCAAGAAAGCCGGCAAGAAGGTGTACCTCGGCGCCGCCGACACCTTCCGCGCCGCCGCCGTCGAGCAGATCTGCATCTGGGGCGAACGCGTAGGCGTACCGGTCATCAAGCAACAGATGGGATCAGACCCTGCCTCCGTCGCCTTCGACACCCTCTCCTCGGCCAAGGCCAACGGAGCCGATGTGGTGATCATCGATACCGCCGGCCGTCTGCACAACAAGGTAGGTCTCATGAACGAGCTGAAAAAGATCAAGGACGTCATGAAGAAGGTGATGCCCACGGCTCCCGACGAGGTTCTGCTCGTGCTCGACGGCAGCACCGGACAGAACGCTTTCGAACAGGCCCGCCAGTTTGCCGCCGTCACCCAGATCACCTCCCTGGCCATCACCAAGCTCGACGGTACCGCCAAGGGCGGTGTCGTCATCGGCATCAGTGACCAGCTGAAGGTGCCAGTGAAGTATATCGGACTGGGAGAGTCGATGGAGTCGCTGCAGCTCTTCAACCGCCGGCAGTTTGTCGACTCCCTGTTCGACAAGCAATAATCCCGTTTCCCCGACGCCCCACATACGACCGCGCCGCACCAAATGATGCGGACAAGCAAAGACACACCATACGAAAATATGAAGAAAGGACAGATAGACATCGTGACCATGGGCTGCTCGAAGAACCTTGTCGACAGCGAACTGCTCATGCGGCAGTTTGAAGCCAACGGCTACCACTGCACACACGATGCCAAACGCATAGAAGGCGAGATCGCAGTCATCAATACCTGCGGGTTTATCGAGGACGCCAAGCAGGAAAGCATCGACACCATCCTCGAATTCGCCAAGGCCAAAGAGGAAGGACGCATCAAGCAGCTCTACGTCATGGGCTGCCTCTCGCAACGCTACAAAGACGAGCTGGAAGCCGAGATACCGCAGGTAGACAAGTTCTACGGGAAATTCAACTACAAGCAGTTGCTCACCGACCTGGGCAAGGCCGATGTGACCACCTGCGACGGGCAGCGCCACCTCACCACGCCCCACCACTATGCCTATCTGAAGATCAGCGAGGGATGCGACCGCCGCTGCGCCTACTGCGCCATACCCATCATCACCGGAAAGCACGTCAGCCGCCCCGAGGAGGACATCCTGCGCGAGGTACGCCAGCTGGTAGAGAGCGGCGTGCGCGAGTTTCAGATCATCGCACAGGAGCTCACCTACTACGGTGTCGACATCGACGGCAAACGCCACATCGCCGACCTTGTACGCCATATCGCCGACATCAAGGGCGTGAAATGGATACGGCTGCACTACGCCTACCCCAACCAGTTTCCGCTCGACCTACTCGACGTGATGCGCGAGAAGCCCAATGTATGCAAGTATCTCGACATCGCCCTGCAACATATCAGCGACCACATGCTCGACCGCATGCACCGCCATGTAGGCAAGGCCGAGACCGTAGACCTCATCCACAAGATACGCGAGGCCGTGCCCGGCATCCATCTGCGCACGACACTGATGGTAGGATTTCCCGGCGAGACCGAAGAAGACTTCCGCGAGCTCATGGACTTTGTCCGCGAGGAACGTTTCGAGCGCATGGGCGCCTTCGCCTACTCCGAAGAGGACGGCACATACAGCGCACAACACTACAAGGACGACGTGCCCGCAGAGGTCAAGCAGCGGCGGCTCGATGAGCTGATGGCCCAGCAGCAGGAGATCAGCGCCGAAGTGGAGGCCGCCAAGGTAGGTTCGGTGCTGCGGACAGTCATCGACCGCAAAGAGGGCGAATACTATATCGGGCGTACCGAGTACTGCTCGCCCGAGGTCGATCCTGAGGTGCTCGTGAAGGCGACCCGACGCCTGCGCGTCGGCTCATTCTACGACGTGCGCATCACCGGCAGCGACGAGTTCGACCTCTACGGCGAAGTCGTATAGACCATAGACAACACACCGAAACACACTGACCAAAAGCAAAGCCTTATCCTATGAACAACAAGGAGTTTATCGCCGAACTGTCACAGCGCAGCGGCTACTCGCAGGAGAACACACAACGTCTCGTCCGGACGGTCATCGAGGCCATGGCCTCGCAGTTTGACGAGGGCGAGAATGTCACTGTGCCCTCCTTCGGTACCTTCGAACTGAAAAAGCGCATGGAGCGCATCGTCGTCAATCCTGCATCGGGACAACGCATGATGGTGCCTCCGAAGATTGTCCTGGCCTTCAAGCCGGCATCCGCAGTCAAAGAATATCTCAAAAAAGGGGAGGGCCGCGCATGATCAAGATCACAGATATTGCCAATACGGTAGCCGACCGGCACGAACTGTCACAGGCCGATGCCAATACTTTTGTGACGGATCTCTTCAGCGTCATCGAGGACGGTCTGCGCACAGGCGACCGCCAAGTGAAGGTAAAGGGACTGGGCACATTCAAGGTGACCAGTGTCAGTCCGAGAGAGAGCGTGGACGTCAACACCGGCGAGCGCATCGTCATCGAAGGACGCGAGAAAATCGTGTTCACCCCCGATGCCGTTCTGCGCGACCGTGTCAACAGGCCGTTCTCGCAATTTGAGACAGTCACACTGCGCGACGACGTCAATTTCTCCGAGATAGACAAGGCTTTCGAACAAACCGCTCCTGTTGTCGCAGAGGCATCCCAAAAGCCGGAAGAAGCGGCAAAGGCCGATATGCCAGCGCCTGCTACAGAAGAAAACATTACGGAACCTGCCGTCAATGCGGAAGAGCCGATTGAAGAGGTGAAAGTAGAAGAACCGGTTGAAGAAGTGAAAGTGGAAGAGCCCGCCGAAGAAGTGAAAGAGCCGGCCGTAGAAACGACAGAAACTGATACGGTACCGACGGAAGAAACATCCACAAAGGACAAAGAGACCGAAACGCCGCAACGCCACCAAAACCGTTTGGAAAAGATGCAGTCGGAGGAACAGATATTCTCCGAAAGTCAGCACACATCTCAGCATAAGGATTCCAGCCGCACCGACGGAAACGACGACGAGTACGACGATGAGCACCCACGCAATACGCTGGCCATCTGGCTGACCGCAGCCATCATCATCCTTCTTGTCATCAGCGGAGCAGGCGGCGGATACTTGTGGCACGAACTGTCGGTACGCAACGACAGTATCGCCATACTGCAGACCCGCCTCATCGACATAGAAGAGCGTATCCATCACGCCAATACGACCGCCCGTACAGAAAAAGCGCCTGACGGACAAGACACCCCGGCCGAGGCTGCCACGGAAGGCACTCCGATGAAAGAGAAGGCGGAAACAACGCCGACAACTACCGCAGCACCGGCCTCTCCGACAACCGCAAAAGCCAAGGAAGAGGAAAAGACCGTATCGGTAGCCGCCTACGACAAGGATGTACGTATCCGCACCGGAGCCTACAAAATCGTCGGCATCGACAAGACCGTCACCGTCAAGGCCGGGCAGACCTTGGCTTCCATCGCCCGGTCACACCTCGGCCCCGGCATGGAGTGCTACGTTGAGGCCGTCAACGAAAAACGTGAATACAAAGCCGGCGACCAGGTGAAACTGCCCAAGCTGGAGCTCAAGAAGGCCGCCAAAAAGAAATAGATCATTTCACCCGCACCACCCGGATACCGATCTGTGAGCGGTTGCGCATCATATAGTCGTGGAGAGTACGCCGTTCCTCCACGACTTTTTTGTGTACAAGCGATGCGTTGAGCAGATGCAGGCCGTCCTCGTGCCACACGGCGATACCGATATGCGAAGTGTCGAGACCGCTCTTGCGGGTGACGATGGCAATGATGTCGCCGTCGTGTATCGTGCGCCGGAACAGTGCGGTGTTGGCAATGGTCTCCTTGGGAATGAAGCGGTAGGTATGTCCGCTGATAGACTGCTCCATCTTCGCTATCTCCTTGGTCTGTTCGGGATCGCGCACAAGCATGGGATAACTGTCGGCATGGGTCGTCATGTAGTTGATGCGCAAGGTCTGCACGGCCGTGAACGGCGGACTCGGGCGGCGGATCTCCTCTACAAATTTCATCTTGGTATTCTCCTCTATCCACAGCGAGAAGTAGTGCAGGCGGTGGGCATACGACACGTCACCGTCCATATAACGTATCTCCTGCAGGCAACGGCAGAAATCAGCGAAGGTCGGCATCCCACGTTTTGCGCAGAGCACAATGGCCAGCACATTCTCCACATAAGTGGTGCAGTCGAGCTGGCGCAGATTGACGACAAGCCGCTCTTGGTCATTGTTTTCCAGGGTCTTGGCGACATAGGGCAAATCGAGGAACTGGCGGGCAACGTATACCATCAGATTGGTACCCTCGGGCTGCTTTGCCGCCTGTGCGATAAGGTTGACGACCTTGGCGCTGTCAGCCTTGGTATATTGCGGAGTGACTGTCCCGGCCCGCAATGCGAGGGCGGAGAGCAGAAGAAGGGTGGTGAGAAAGGTTTTCATAGTGTCGTTTACCGTTTAGAGAAATTGAAACCGATATAGATGTTCAGACTGCCAAACACATTGAGTGCGGAGAACTGCTGTTTCTTGTAGGTATAGGAATGGATGATAGTGCTCGCCCCGAAGAACCACCGGTTGTTGTTGCGCACGATGCCGAAGCGCCCCACCCCGTCAAAATTGATGTTATTGATGGAAAAGTCGCGAAGCGAAAATCCCGTATGGCTGGTCTCGCTGGTGGTATGTTTGTAGCCAAGCGCGGCCGACAGTGAGGCGGCGAACACCCAGTTGTGGGCGAACACCCAGTTGTAGCCGTAGCCTCCGGAGAGCGAGACGTCGGTATACTGTATCTTTCCCGAATTGAGGTCGTCGGTGATATAGGTCTGCGCGGCCGTCTCCCCCATACGGTCAGCGACGACGGAGCGGAGCTTGTTCCAGTCCATATTGAGCGTATGCTTGGTATAGCCCAGGCCGACCAGTGCCGAACCGCAGCTACGGCGCTGCACGTTGCTCTGGTTGAAGGCCGCCGGATAGGAAAACCGTCTGTGGTTGAAGATATAGTAGATATTGAAGCCCTTGATGCTCGCCTGCAATCCGTCGAACTTCACACCGGTCATGGCATGCGTGTCGACCTCGCCGCCGTTGAGTTTCAGGCGTTTGATCTTGTAGTCGTCTCCGGTCTTTCGGTAGAACATGTCGATACCGAGCTGCGCACTGTACAGGCTGAGGTCAAACTCCTTCTTGTTGTTGCCGCTGAAGTGGCGCAGGTCGAAGGTATAGCCGAGGAATATCCAACGCCATCCAAAGTACGGACCGAGTTTCACCGAAGGTTCCGGCGCAAGGTTGATGTCAAGGTTGTCATTGGCATGTATGTCATAGATCTCGTAGGTATTGGTGTTCTGCATCATGAATGTGAAGTTGTACTTGGGCGGCTCCACATACAGGGTGTCCACCCGGCTGAAGTCCTTCACAAATTCATACAACCCGTGCAGCAGACGCTTGCCGAAACTTTTTCTCACGTTTTTTTTCGCCTCAGGGACTGCCGGTGCGGTTCCCGTTTCCGACTCCGTACCTACAGTCCGTACCACACTGTCCTCTACCGCCAGAGGCACGACCTCCTGCGCCTGCAGCATCGCCGAGGCGGACAGAAGGAAGAGGAGCGACAATATGGTTTTCTTCATTGCGTTTTTTGTGTCGGGGCAGGCAATTGCGGGTCAGAGCTTGCCCAATATACGGTCCATCACCCAGTTGACGGGGGTGGCACTCACACTGGTGCAGTCGCAGATGCCGATGCCCTGGATGTCTTCGATGACCGACTTGATGATGGGCAGTTGCACATAGGGCGGATTGGGAATGACGATGCTGGTCTTGCCCTCACTGGTGACGAGCCGTATGGGGTCGTAGTTGTACACTGAGAACGAGAGCGTACCTTTCTCGCCGATGACCTCCACACAGTCTTCCTTGGCACTCTGGTGTCCCACGAAGCACCACGATCCGCTGCCGGGAACGCCGTTTTCGAAGAAGAAGCATGCGCTGATAGTATCCTCGGCATCATACAGATGGGCACGGTTGGCACAATAGCCATGGGCCCGCGTGATGACGCCGAAGATGTCCTGCAACAGGTCGAGCTGGTGAGGGGCAAGATCGTAGAAATAGCCGCCACCGGCAATGTCGGGCTGCAACCGCCAGGGCAGGCGGTCACTCTGGTAGTCGAGGTCGCGGGGAGGCACGGAGAAACGTATCTGCACATTGGCCACATTGCCGATGACACCGCTGAGAATGATGTCCTTCACCTTGCGGAAGTAGGGCAGATAACGGCGGTAGTAGGCCACAAAGCACGGCACACCGGTCTGTTCGCTGATACGGTTGATGCGGGCACAGTCTTCATAACTGGCCGCAAGCGGTTTTTCTATATATACGGGTTTTCCGGCCTTCATGGCCATGATGGCAAAAGTGGCATGACTTGAAGGCGGGGTGGCAATATACACGGCGTTCACCTCTGCATCGTCGATGAGTTCCTGCGGATCGGTGTACCATTTCGGTATGCCGTGCCGCTCGGCATAGGAACGGGCCTTGTCGGCATTGCGGCTCATCACCGCCACGACACGGGACCCTTCCACCTCGTTGAAGGCAGGTCCGGACTTCTTTTCGGTCACTTCACCGCATCCGATAAATCCCCAGTTCACCTGTTTCATACCTTTTCTCCTTTCTTGTTTTCGGGCGCGTCAAACTGCTTCAGCCAATGGTCGATCAGCCTGCGGGCAAGGCTGAGTTTCTCCGGAATGGTAGGCAGGTTGTCGTGACGGAACCATCCGCCGCGGCCCAATTCGGAATACTGCAGATGGAGCTCGCCCTCGACATAGTCGGCGAAGAAGCCCACCATCAGTCCGCAGGGATAGGGCCACGGCTGTGATGCGAAGTAGCGCAGATTGGTGATGGTGAGGTTGGTCTCCTCACGCACTTCCCGCACGACGGCCTCTTCAAGGGTTTCTCCGGTTTCCACGAACCCGGCCACAAGACCATAAAAGTCGGTTTTGAAATTGTTGGCGTGTACAAGCAACACCTCATCTCCCCTGCTTATCAGCACGATGATGGCCGTGGCAAGTTGCGGCCAGACCGTACGTCCGCATACCGTACACTTTCTTGAGATGTCGGTGTGTATCTTCATCGGGGCGCCACACGTGCCGCAATAGCGGTTGTTGGAGTCCCAGTAGAGCAGTTCTTCGCACTTTCCGGCTTTCAGGTAAAGTGCTTCGCTGAGTTTGTAGTAGGATTGCCGCAGCCCGCACATCTCATAACGGCCGTCGCCCGTCACCGGCTGGCTGACGGCATAGGTGCTGACCGCCGTACCGTCTGTCATGGCGGTGACGGGCAGAATACGGGTGTCGCCGTCGGTCGTTGTGGGCGGTTCCTCCTGACAAGGTATAGTGTAGGTGTCTTCGCCGCACTTCTGCAGCATGATGTCTCCCTTGTGGAATACAAACCAGTATCTTTTCATACTTTTCTCGTTGTCTGCCAAATACCTCCGCACACCGTCCCTTCTGCCTCGGCAAGGCGGAAGCGGCGGTGTGCAGGGCCACTAATAACGACAAAATTACAAAAATCATCTTGTTTGGCAAAAGAAAGTCTGCCAAATTGCGGTTTTCCAAGGCTCTGCGAGAGGCTTGGAATGGAAAAAGGGAAAGGCGAAGCATACGCCCCTCGCCCCATCACGACTGCGCGTGTTCCACGGTCTCCTTCTTGCCTTTCAAAAAGCGGTATTCGGCCGTGGAAATGTCATAGATGCCGAATGCGGTCAGCACAAAGAAGCCCAGATACATCAGTGCGACCGCACCCGGATGGACCGCAATACTGAGCAGATATGCAGCAAGGCCGGAAAGCAGACGCCCGACATCGGCTTTCATGATATCTGCACCGCCGAGCGCCACAAACAGTACAATGGCCACGCAAGAGCACAGGAGCGTCCACCGCCTCGACAATATGACGGTCCGCGACAGACGGTGTCGGGGTATATGCCGCATGACACGCTCCGAAAAGCCGTTGTCGGGGAGCGGATCCAGGCGATGGTTGTCAAAAAAGGACTGTATCAACAGGTTGTCTTTGTCATTCATATCCATTTTGTCTGAGATATTTGGTGAGTTTTTCCTTGCCGCGGAAGAGATGGGATTTCACTGTACCCGTGGCCTTGCCGGTGATCTTGGAGATGTCTTCGATAGAATATCCGTCGATCAGCTGCAGTGTGATGCAGGTTCGCTCGTTGTCTCCGAGCCGGCGAAGGGCATCGTACACATCCATGCTGAGTGTGTCGGTGCTGCGGGTAGCCGTACCGCTGTCTACCTTGGCCGTAATGTCTGCAGTGGGATGCTTGCGCCGGTTGTAGTCGTAGAGTACGTTGTAGGCGATACGGTAGAGCCAGGTAGAGAAGGCCGAAAGGCCACGGAACTGTGTGATATTGGTATATGCCTTGATGAAAGTGTCCTGCGCAAGGTCGTCGCTGAGCTGCTCGTCGCCCAGGGTCTGGTTGAGAAAGAAACGCCGTATGGGTGACTGGTATTTCACAACCAGACGGTCGAATGCCCGCCGGTTGTGAAATACAGCCACCTGAGTGACGAGAGAAATATCTTTGAGGTCTTTCACGCCGTATTCCTTCCCGGTATATTACTGTTGTGCAGACGTGTCGTTGTCGGCATCATGGTCTTTCTTTCCGCTGCCTTTCTTGTGCGACGTCATGCCGATGAGTACATATCCGGCACCCAGACAGGCAATGAACATGCCGCAGCCTGCCAGTCCGCGGCTTTGCCAAAATATGGCAGCCATGGTCAGACCCACTCCGACGGTAATGAACCTGACGCCCTTGCGCCACGTCTCCTCATCGGTGATATTCTTCTGCTGCATGTGCCATGTCGGCTTGGGTTGGGGCGACACGCGCTCTTCTGCGCCCGCGCTGCCTTGCTCCTGTGCTGCATCCGCACTTTGCGAGGCGGCACCTGCGCGGAAATAGGCTTCGCGCTCCATGGTCACCTTGTCGTTGTGCCGTCTGATGAGGTAGCGCAGGATGAGAACGAGCAGGATGACGGGCAGAAGAAGGATGATCAGGATAATGGCCATGATGAAGAGGGCTAGCATGATGCCGCCTACGCCGAGTCCCCACAGCGTACCGAAATAGGAAATAGGATTGGGGTACTGCGCCGGGTCAAACTGTTGGCCGTTGATCGTGATTTGCGGTACATTGTCGCTGTCGTTGTCCTCCCAGCCGTCATCGCTACCGAGATCGGCGGCCGTGGTATCAGATACGGCTTCGACACTACCATTGACACCGGTAGAATCTACCTTTACTGAGATATTGGCCTTGTGGCGTTGATGCGGTGCCGCATTGCCGGAGACGCCCAATGCGAGAGCAAGCAAGAGAATGTAGAGTGTACGTTTCATATCTTTGTTTTGTTTTTCTGTACTTTTGACGCACGTTGCCGTGTCACGGTTGCAAAGTAACGCATTTTTTCGGAAATTTCTCCTGCACGGACAATCTATACGACGCATTCTACAGCCACGCCCGCAGACATTGTCGGCAAAACAAAGTTTTTATAAAGGTGGATATGGAAAACAAAAAAAAATGAGTAAGTTTGCATCATAAAAATGTAACCAGCGCGGAGATTTCTTCACGCACCCATAGAAATATAGTAAGATGACTTATACGATCGAGAAGATAACAACACTGATTGGTGCTCATCGTTTTGGCAACACAGATGCCAACATCGGATTTTTGCTGACCGACAGCCGTTCGCTGTGCTTTCCTGAAGAAACCCTGTTCTTCGCCCTCCGATCGGGGCGCAACGACGGCCACCACTATATACACGACCTGTATCGCCGCGGTGTACACAACTTTGTGGTAGACACCCTGCCGGAAGACTATGCCACGGCTTACCCTGAAGCCAACTTCCTGCGGGTGAAGAGCCCGCTGGTAGCCCTGCAGCGCCTGGCCGAACGCCACCGCGACGAGTTCGACATTCCCATCGTGGGCATCACGGGCAGCAACGGCAAGACGATGGTCAAGGAGTGGCTCTACCAACTGCTCTCTCCGCAAATGGTCGTCACGCGCTCGCCCCGCAGTTACAACTCGCAGATAGGCGTACCCTTGTCCGTATGGCTCATGTCCGAGCATACGGAGGTAGGCGTGTTCGAAGCCGGCATCAGCCAGCCCGGCGAGATGCTGGCCCTGCGCGACATCATACAGCCGACCATCGCCGTCCTCACCAATCTCGGTACGGCCCATCAGGAGAATTTCGCAACGATGGAAGACAAATGCCGCGAGAAACTCATACTCTTCCACGACGCCAAGACCATCGTATTCTGTGCCGACGACGAACCGGTAGCCTCCATCGTCGGCGAAAGCGGCTATCAGGGCGAGATATTGTCGTGGTCATGCCGCGACACATCGGCCGCTTTCTATGTGAAGTCCATAGAGAAAGCGGAAAACGCCTCCACCATACATTATATATATAAAGGAGAAACGGGAGAATACACCCTTCCGTTCATCGACGACGCCTCGGTACGCAACTCCATCACCTGTGCCGCGGTCGCCCTACGGATCGGCGTGTCCATGGCCGACCTGTCGGCCCGCATGGCGCATCTCGAACCTGTCGCCATGCGGCTTGAGGTAAAGGAAGGACAGCATGGATGCACCCTCATCAATGACTCCTACAATTCCGACATCAACTCGCTCGACATCGCCCTCGACTTCATGAGCCGCCGCCCCGACCACAAGGGACGCAAGCGCACGCTCATCCTGAGCGACATCTGCCAGAGCGGCGAAAGCGCAGACCGTCTCTACGCTGAAGTGTCTTCCCTAGCCGTAAAGCGCGGCGTAGAGAAATTTATCGGTATCGGCCCGCAACTCGTTGCCGAATCCGAGAAAATAGAGATCGTCGAGAAACATTTCTTCGCCGACTGCGCCTCGTTCGTCCACAGCGACGTATTCAACAGTCTGCGCGACGAGGTGATTCTCATCAAGGGGGCACGCAGTTTCGGCTTTGACAACCTGACCGAACTGCTGGTCAAGAAGGTACACGAGACCACACTGGAGGTCAACCTCGGTGCTCTGGTAGAAAACCTCAACCACTACCGCTCGTTCATGCACCCCGAAACCAAGCTCGTATGCATGATCAAGGCCGATGCCTATGGCGCTGGAGCCGTCGAGGTAGCCAAGACACTGCAAGACCACCGCGTAGACTATCTCGCCGTGGCCGTAGCCGACGAGGGTGTGACCCTGCGCAAGAACGGCATCACGGCCAACATCATGGTGATGAACCCCGAGATGACGGCCTTCAAGACTCTGTTCGACTACGACCTTGAGCCTGAGGTGTACAGTTTCCGTCTGCTCGACGCCCTCATACGCGAAGCAGAGAAGCAGGGCATCACCAATTTCCCGGTACATATCAAGCTCGATACGGGCATGCACCGGCTGGGATTCAATCCCAAGACCGACCTCGACGAACTGATCCGGCGTCTGCACAACCAAAGTTCGGTGATTCCACGATCGGTGTTCTCCCACTTTGTAGGCAGCGACTCCGACAGTTTCGACGGCTTCTCCAGCCAGCAGTTCGCCCTCTTCGACGAGAGCAGCAAACGGTTGCAGGCCGCCTTCCCCCACAAGATTCTGCGCCATATCGACAACTCCGCAGGCATAGAGCACTTCCCCATGCGACAACTCGACATGTGCCGCCTCGGTCTGGGACTGTACGGCATCAACCCACGCAACAACGCCATCCTCAGCAACGTGTGTACACTGCGCACCACCATCTTGCAGAAACGCAACGTGCCGGCGGGCGAGACCGTAGGCTACAGCCGCAAGGGAGCCATCGACCACGACAGTGTCATCGCCGCCATACCTATTGGCTATGCCGATGGTCTCAACCGGCATCTGGGCAACCGCCGCTGCCACTGTCTCGTCAATGGCCAGCCCGCTGACTATGTGGGCAACATCTGCATGGACGTAGCCATGATCGACGTCACCGGCATAGACTGTCAGGAAGGCGACAGCGTGGAAATTTTCGGCGACCATCTGCCCGTCACCGTCCTCTCCGATGCGCTCGACACGATCCCCTACGAGGTGCTTACCGGCATCAGCGGACGCGTGCGCCGCGTCTATTTCCAAGATTAGGATGATGGAGATTCTATAAGAGAACACTACAAAGAATAGGTATATTTCACATTTATCATTGCGGTATTCCGAATTTTTTCAATAATTTTGCAGCCGGTTATACTGTATATAAGGCCGTTGTATCCACCTTCGGCCTTATCATTTTTTATTTACACACAACGGATTCAAGAATGAGAAAAGCCATAGCAACCGTCCTGATGGCCATCGTATCGGCGGTTTCCTTCGCGCAAAGCGGCACCAACTCCCCCTACAGCCAATACGGACTGGGCGTACTCAGCGACCAGACAAGCGCTCCCTACAAAGGCATGAACGGGTTGGCCCTGGGATTCCACGACCACAACCAGATCAACTATCTCAACCCCGCATCGTACGCCTCGCTGGACTCGCTGACATTCATCTTTGACATCGGCGCTTCCGGACAGTTCACCAACTATCAGGAAGGCAGCAAGAAGATAAATGCGAAAAACGCCAATTTCGAATATGCCATAGCAGGATTCAGACTGGTCAAGAACCTCGGACTGAGCTTCGGCGTCATACCCTACACCAACACCGGCTATTCCTACTCCACCACTGAGCGCATCGGCGACAGTCCCAACGGCCTGTCATCGACTTCATACACCAACACCTACTCCGGTTCGGGCGGCCTTCACCAGGCCTATATCGGACTGGGATGGAGTCCGTTCAAGGGACTGGCCATCGGTGTAAACGCATCCTACCTGTGGGGCAGCTACCAGCGGTCGATCGTCAATGCCTACACCGACAACTACGTCAGCACCGTATCCAAATACTACTACGCCGATGCCAGCAGCTACAAGCTGGACTTCGGTGTGCAGTACAGCGCCAAACTGTCAAAGAAAGACGAGGTGACCATCGGTGTCACCTACGGACTCGGCCACAAGCTCGGGGCGGATCCGAGATGCGTCGTTGCCGCCGTCAACAAGCAGACCGGCGTACGCGACTCCACCGAGTTTATTGCCCGCAACGCACTTGAGATACCCAACACATATGGCGTGGGTTTCGCATGGAACCACGACAACAAGTGGCGCTTCGGTGCAGACTACTCGCTGCAGACTTGGTCGTCGGTGAAATATCCCGTCTACACCACTTCCGGCAACAACGCCGAGTACAAGGCCGTGAGCAACATGTTTGCCGACCGCCACAAAGTCACCGTGGGCGGAGAGTACTGCAACAACGAGAGATCACGCCGCTTTCTGAAGCGCATCCGCTACCGTATCGGAGCGTCCTACGCGACTCCCTACCTGAAGATCAACGGACAAGACGGCCCCAAGGAGTACAGTGTCAGCGCCGGTTTCGGTTTTCCCATCATCAACTCCTACAACAACCGCTCCATACTCAACATCTCCGCACAGTGGGTACGGCAGGACTCAAAGATGTTTATCACCGAAAACTCGTTCCGCATCAACATCGGCCTGACCTTCAACGAGCGGTGGTTTGCCAAATGGAAACTGGAATAAGCCCGTTCCAATCCGAGGCAGTGCCACCGGCACTGCCGCAGCAAAAAGGCAGACCCTAAAATCAAAAGCGTGAAGTACAGCATCCACATACTGGCACTCCTCCTGCTCACCGCACTCATGACCGGCAGCTGTCAGGAGCAGAAAGAACACACCGCACCGGCCATCAGAGAGCGCGACTCCGTCTCTACGATGACCAGCTACGGTGTCAACACGCTCATTTCCGACTCGGGCGTCATCAAGTACCGCATCGTCACCGAGCGGTGGGAGGTCAACCAAGTACGCAACCCCTCACGCTGGATATTCGAGAAAGGACTGTTTCTGGAACAGTTCGACGAGAAATTCCATGTCTACTCCTACATCCAGTGCGACACTGCCTTCTACTATGACCAGCAGAAGTTGTGGGAACTGCGCGGCAGGGTCAGCATCCTCACAAAAGACGACCTGCGGTTTACCAGCGAGCTGCTGTACTGGGACCAAAACAAGCACGAGCTCTACTCGTACGTCCACTCCCGTCTCGTCACCCCGGAGCAGACGCTGGAAGGCAACTATTTCAGAAGCGACGAGAACATGACAAGATACACCGTCTCCTACGCGACCGGATCTTTCGAGAAACAGAACTTCATGGGAGGCGAGAGCGAACCTGCGACAACCGCTCCGGCCGACACCACTCCGCCGGCCATCCGCCAGCAACCGTTGCCCCGCCGCAAGTCGCCCGCACAACCCTAAAGAAACACACACATCTATTTTGGAAACAGACATACCCCTCTTAGTCGGCATCGCCGTCACAATGGTACTCTCCGCATTCTTTTCAGGCATGGAGATCGCCTTCGTCGCAAGCAACCGGATGCTTGCAGAAATGGACAAGGAGAAAAGCGGACTTACCCAGAAAATCCTTTCTACCTTCTACCGCCACCCCAACGGATTTGTCAGCACCATGCTTGTGGGCAACAATATCGTGCTCGTCATCTACGGCATACTCATCGCCAGCCTCTTCGACCAGACCATATTCCGCAACATGGACATCGGATGGCGCGTGACCGCCGACACCATCCTCTCTACGCTCATCATTCTTTTCACGGGCGAGTTTATTCCCAAGACGCTCTTCAAGAACAATGCGAACAGACTGCTCAACATCTTCGCATTGCCCTCCTACCTGTTCTACGTACTGCTTTGGCCCATCAGCCGCTTCTCCACCTTTCTCTCCAAGGTGCTCCTCCGCACGGTAGGCATCAAGATGTCGGCAGAAAGCGACGATGACGGGTTCTCCAAGGTAGACCTCGACTATCTCGTGCAGTCAAGCATCGACAGTGCACAAAACGGCGAAGAGATCAATGAGGAAGTGAAAATTTTCCAAAACGCCCTCGACTTCTCCGACACAAAGGTGCGCGACTGCATGGTGCCGAGAACCGAAATCAATGCCGTTGACATCAACACCTGCACACTGCAGGCCCTGATGCAGAAATTCATGGAAAGCGGCAACTCGAAAATCATCGTCTACAAAGACGACATCGACCACATCGTGGGATACATACACAGTTCGGAGATGTTCCGCAACCCGCAGAAATGGCAGGACGGCATCCGCAAGATGCCGTTCGTCCCCGAAACGATGGCTGCCCAAAAACTCATGCACACCCTGCTTCAGCAGAAAAAGAGCCTCGGCGTGGTCGTCGACGAGTTCGGCGGCACCAGCGGCATCGTCTCGCTGGAAGACATCGTCGAGGAAATCTTCGGCGACATCGAAGATGAGCACGACAACACCAACTACACCGCCAAGAAGCTCGACGACGGACAGTATCTCCTGTCGGCCCGGCTCGAGATAGACAAGGTCAACGACCTCTTCAACCTCGATCTACCCGAAAGCGACGAGTACAAGACCATCGGCGGATTTATCCTACACGAATACCAGAGTTTCCCGAAACTCAACGAGACGGTCACCATCGGACACTTCGAATTCCAGATTATCAAGAGCAGCATGACCAAAATCGAACTCGTCAGACTAAAAGTAACCCCGTGAACGCAAATTTGCAGATAAACATACGCATATTTGCCGATAAATTAGTATTTTTGTACGCATTTTGCAAAAGCTCTACTTGGAAACAAAAATAATAATACAATAAACAATAATGGCAGCATTAGGAAAAATCAGAAGCAAAGGCGTCACGCTGATATGCATTATCGGTCTGGGTCTTTTTGCATTCATCGCTGAGGAAGGCTTCCGCTCGTGCGAGTCCGCACAGAACAGCAAAAGCCAACAAGTCGGCGAGGTGTTGGGCAACAAAATCGACATCCAGGAATTCCAGAAACTCGTAGACGAGTACACGGAAGTCATCAAGATGCAGCAAGGCCAGGAAAACCTCAACGACGAGCAGCTCACACAAGTAAAGGACATGGTGTGGAACACCTACGTACAGTCCAAAATCATCGAAGACGAAACCAAGAAGCTCGGTCTCACCGTCACTGACCAGGAGCTGCAGAACATTCTGCAGCAGGGCACCAACCCCATGCTGATGCAGACCCCGTTCGTCAACCAGCAGACAGGCCGTTTCGATGTGAATATCCTCAAAAAATTCCTCGCCGAGTACAAGACCCAGCAGACCGCCAATCCCCAGGCTGCCAAGCAGTACGAGACCATCTACAGATATTGGAACTTCCTTGAGAAGAGCCTCCGCCAGCAGTTGCTCGTACAGAAATACCAGAGCCTGTTCGCACACTGTCTGATCTCCAACAAGGTGGAAGCCAAGATGGCCTACAAGAACGCCAACGAGGAGAGCCAGATCGAACTGGCCGCCCTGCCCTACTCGTCGATCGCCGACAACAAGGTGGAGATCAGCGAGTCTGACATGAAGGCCAAGTACAACGAGCTCAAGCCCCGCTTCAAGCAGTACGTCGAGACACGCGACATCAAGTACGTAGACGTAGAGGTGACTCCTTCGGCAGCCGACCACGAGGCACTGATGACGGAATTTGGCGGCTACGCCAAGGATCTCGCAGCAGCAAGCGACCCGTCTGACGTCGTACGCAAGAGCACTTCGCTCGTTTCCTACCTCGGTGTTCCCGTATCCAAGGATGCCTTCCCGCAAGACATCGCACAGCGTCTTGACTCCATGGCCGTAGGTTCGACCAGCGGCATCATCGAGAGCAAGTTCGACAACACGCTCAATCTCATCCGCCTCATCTCCAAGCAGCAGCTGCCCGACTCTATCGAGTACCGCATGATACAGGTAGGCGGCACCGATGCAGCCGACGCCCACAAGCGCGCCGACTCCATCTACACTGCTCTCAAGGGCGGCGCAGACTTCGAGGCCATCGCCAAGCAGTACGGACAGACCGGCACCAAGACATGGATGACCACCCGCCAGTACCAGAGCGCTCCCTCCATGGACAAAGATACCAAGAACTATATCACCACGCTCAATACCTCGGCCGTCAACGAGCTGACCAACCTCACGCTTGCACAGGGCAACATCATCCTTCAGGTGACCGACCGCAAGGCCATGACCGACAAGTATGTTGCAGCCGTCATCAAGAAGTCTGTCACCTTCTCGCGCGACACCTACTCGGCTGCCTACAACAAGTTCAGCGCATTTGTCAGCGCCAACCAGACTCCCGAGTCCATCATCAAGAATGCACAGAAGAACGGATATACCGTACAGGAGCGCAAGGACATCACTACCTCCGAGCACTACCTCGCCGGCATCCGCAGCACACGCGACGCTCTGAAATGGACCTTCGATGCAAAGAAGAACACCATCTCTCCGCTCTACGAGTGCGGCGAGAACAGCAACCACCTGCTCGTAGTCGTACTTGAGGACATCCACCCCATCGGCTATCGTTCGCTCGACGATGCCCAGGTGAAGGAATATGTCAAGGCTGAGGTACTGAAAGACAAGAAGGCCGAGCAGCTCATCGCCAAGCTCAACGGTGTCAAGAGCATCTCCGCCGCCAAGGGCAAGGGTGCCAAGGTGACCACCGTCAACCAGATCACCTTCGACTCTCCTGTATTCGTAGCCACAACCGGTGCCAGCGAGCCTGCACTTAGCGGTGCTGTAGCAGCAGTAGCCAAGGGCAAGTTCTCTCCTGCTCCCGTGAAGGGCAACGCCGCAGTATACATATTCCAGGTGACCAACAAGAGCATGCGTCCCGGCAAGTACGACGAGAGCGCCATGATGCAGCAGCTCCGTCAGAAGCAACTGCAGATGGCAAGCAACTTCACCCAGGAGCTCTACATCAAGGCCAAGGTCGTAGACCACCGCTACCTCTTCTTCTAAGAAGCGCACAGAACACCATCCATCATCATAATGTATCCCCGGAGCGCAACCGCTTCGGGGATTTTTCTTTCCGCACGGTGAATCTACATATACACGAGCACTGACAAAATTCCACAAACCGACCCTTATGAAAAACCATCTCCTAATGGCAGCCGCCCTGCTCACAGTCTGCCTGCATACGCCAGCAAGCAAAACGCCGTTGCAAAAAAGCAGAGCCGCAAACAGCGGTATGTCTTCCGCGGGCAACAACGCCACTGATGCAACCGATGTACTCAAGACATGGCAGGCCGGCGCCACCGTCACCGCCGACGACGTGGGTTGCTTCGGCATAGCCCGCTGTTTCACCTCCACAGAGATAGACGACAAGACATACCGTCGCATACAGGGGAAATCGTACAAGACCGGTTGTCCCATTCCCCTCAAGGACCTTCGCTACGTCAGGGTGCTGCACTACACGCAGGAAGGTGACATACGCTTAGGCGAAATGATATGCCACAAAGACATCAGCGCAGATCTCACCGACATTTTCCGCCATCTCTACGATGCCCGCTACCCCATCGCCAGCATGCTGCTTGTCGACGAATACGGAGCCGACGACGAACGGTCGATGGCGGCCAACAACACGACTTGCTTCAACTACCGCACCGTGGCCAACTCACGCACCCTCTCCAACCACAGCAAGGGACGCGCCGTAGACATCAATCCGCTCTACAACCCGCATGTGAAAAGACTGCGCGACGGTACACTCCGTGTGAGTCCGGCAGCCGCACGCAAGTATGCCGACCGCACAAAGACGTTTGCCTACAAGATCGACACGACCGACCTCTGCTACAAAGAGTTTGTCAAGCACGGGTTCAGATGGGGCGGACAATGGCATCACTCCAAAGACTACCAGCACTTCGAAAAACCCTGAGCCCAAGACGATCCAAAAGAAGCGCTCTGCAAAAGCACACAAAAAAAAACTCCGCCGCAATGTGACAGTCTCACGATGCGGCAGAGCCTTTTTGTTTGGTTTTATGTCCAGTCCGGTTTACTTGATCAAGTCGACAGAACGCTTGAGGAAGGCGTCAAGTGCTGCGCCGCGGAGCATGCCGTTCTGCAGCAAGGCCAAGTCGATAAGCTGGTGTACCACCTTGTTGTCCTTGGCATAGTCAGCGATGAGCTGGTGCTTCTTGTCGCGCTGTTCGGCAACAGCCTTCTGCGTGTTGGCCATGTCGTCCTTCTCCTCCTGGGTCAGTTCGTCGGCCTTCTTCTTCGACTGTTCCTGACGGAGAACGGCAAGACGGGCCTCGAGACCCTTGATCTCACTCTCTACAGGATGAAGTGCATCCTGACACTTGGCATTCTCGTCGTCGAGCACCTCCTTGATCAGACGGTGGTCACTGTTGAGTACGATATTGTAGGCATCAGGCATCTGTGCATAGAAGGCCATGCCGGCCTGATAATGGCTCACTTCCTTCATACGGCGCATATACTCGCTCTGGGTGATGAGCACGGGCAGAGCATCCTCGCCCAAGGCCTGTACCTCAACACCGAACTCGGCCTTCTCGATCTTCGGCATCTGCGAGCGGAATGTCTGTGACAGATTGTCACGGCTGGCCTCATCGAGCTCCGACTTCTTGGCATCTTCCTTGACGATCAGGCGGTCGATGATATCGCTGTCGACACGCACGAAACGGCTCTTCTCAAACTTCTGCTCCAGCATCGACACCATCGGCACGTCGAGCTGTCCATCGAGCAGCAATACACTATATCCCTTGGCCTTGGCAGACTCGATATAACTGTACTGGCCTTCCTTGTCATTGGCGTAGAGATAGATGAGGTTGCCGTCCTTGTCGGTCTGATTGTCCTTGATGAGCGTCTTGTACTCTTCGAAGGTAAAATACTTGCCGTCGACGTCCTTGAACAGGGCGAAATCCTTGGCACGGTCGTAGAAGTCCTCCTGCGAAAGCATGCCGTAGTTGATGAAGATCTTCAGATCATCCCACTTCTCCTCATAGTCCTTGCGGTTTTCCTTGAAGATACCGCTGAGACGGTCGGCCACCTTCTTGGTGATATAGGTGGAAATCTTCTTCACATTGGCGTCACTCTGCAGATACGAACGGCTCACGTTGAGAGGAATGTCCGGAGAGTCGATCACGCCGTGAAGCAAGGTAAGGAATTCGGGCACGATACCCTCTACCTGATCGGTGACGAACACCTGGTTGCAATAGAGCTGTATCTTGTTGCGCTGCAGTTCGATGTTCGACTTGATGCGCGGGAAGTACAGTATACCGGTGAGGTTGAAGGGATAGTCCACATTGAGGTGTATCCAGAAGAGCGGCTCATCCTGCATGGGATAGAGCGTACGGTAGAACGACTTGTAGTCCTCGTCCTTGAGCGTGCTCGGTGTCTTGGTCCAGAGAGGTTCCACGCTGTTGACGACATTGTCCTCTTCGGTGTCGACCTGCTTGCCGTCCTTCCACTCGGTTTTCTTTCCGAAGGCTACGGGCACTGGCATGAATTTGCAGTACTTGTCGAGCAGCGACTGTATCTTGTTCTTCTCCAAAAACTCCTTGCAGTCATCGTCGATATAGAGAATGATGTCTGAACCGCGGTCGGCCTTCTCCACATTCTCTATCTCAAACTCAGGACTTCCGTCACAGCTCCACTTCACGGCCTGTGCACCGTCGCGGTAGCTGCGGGTGACAATCTCCACCTTCTTGCTGACCATGAACGAGGAGTAGAAGCCCAGACCGAAATGGCCGATGATGGCATTGGCATTGTCCTTGTACTTGTCGAGGAAATCATTGACGCCCGAGAAAGCGATCTGATTGATATATTTGTCAATTTCCTCCTCGGTCATGCCGATACCACGGTCGCTGATGGTCAGCGTACCCTTTTCGGTATCGAGAGACACACGGACGCTCAGGTCGCCCAGCTCGCCCTTGTAGTCGCCGCGCTCGGCCAGCGTCTTCATCTTCTGCGTAGCATCGACAGCGTTTGACACCATCTCACGCAGGAAGATCTCATGATCGGAGTAAAGAAATTTCTTGATGACGGGGAATATGTTTTCAGTTGTAACCCCAATATTTCCTTTTTGCATATTGTATATGTTTATATATATTCTTGGTTGCTGATGGACTTGCAAAATGCGTGCCAAACATCAGCGGTACAAGCCGCAATATCGGTGCAGCTATCATCGGACTGGAATACTGACACGGCACGGGAGAAACGACATCGGGAGAAAATCTGCAGCACCCGTCGGTATCTCAAATATATTTGCTACCTTTGCGTACTCACCGCTGCAGACGAGGACAGTAGAATCCTGGTCTGACACAAGAGAACATACCAATGAGCAACAAGATACTACTATTGGCCGCCGGCATGCTGGCCTTCAGCGCCATTTCGTGCAAGGAAACCAAGAAAGACACCAATATCATCACACACAAGAAGGTGGTCACCGCCCCCAAGAAGACACAGAAGGTAGGCGACTACTCGCAGAGCCGCGACGTGGAATGGCTGGGCAGCGAGTATGCCGTATCCGTCGACCGCAAGGCCGACTCTTCACTGCCGCTCGTCGACGACGGTGCAGGCAACAAATACTATGACAACCGCATCAGCGTCAAGGTCACCCGCAAAGACGGTACTACATTCTTCAGCCGCACGTTCACCAAAAGCGATTTTGCACAGTATGTAGACGAGCCTTACCGCAACGGCGCGCTTCTTGGCATTGTACTCGACAAGGCTGAAGGCGACTGCCTGTACTTCGCCGCCAGCGTCGGGTCGCCCGACACTATGAGCGACGAATACGTACCGCTCGTGATGCGCATCGACCGTACCGGACAAGTGAGCATCTCCAAGGACACGCAGCTTGACACCGGCAGCGACGCAGCCTCCTCCGAACTGGAAAAGGCGGAAGAAGAAGGGGTATAAGCCGCGGACAATGAAGTCAACACGTATTGACAGATACCGGACAACAGAAAAAGCCCGCATCAAGTTGGAATAAGATTCTCTCTACTTGATGCGGGCTTTAGGATTTACAATCAGATATCGGTATCAGTCGTCTTATACTATTTTCCAGTCAATAAGTCCTTTACCCAAATTGTCCAATTCGATGGCAAGGGCAATGACTTTTCGCTTGTCTGCCATGAATGGCGCAGTATATTGATTTGTCATTATTTGATTTTCAGCGGCTGCGACTCCACCATTATTGGATAGCTTTAGTTCTATCACATAGATGTATTTGAAGGTGAACACGACGATGTCTATCCTTCCGGTGGCAAGCATTCTTTCAACTTCCACTTTGAAGCCAATAGCTTTCATGATGGTGCTAATGATGAGACGGTAGCGCTCTTCCATGTCCATACTTGCCAATTTCTTGTTGCTGTACGGAACATCAGAAATCAAAGTCCTGAGGGTTGTCATGGCTTCCGCCACCTTGCCGTCTTGCATCATCTTCATCAGCAAACTTTGCGCACTGACAACATCCGATGTGGACATCCTTGTCAAGGCGGGAATCACAATCTTGTACAGCGCCTTGCGAACCTCATAGTTCGGGAAGCCCAAAGTATAGACCCCTTCCTCATAATCCTTGATGGTCAGATAGCCTGATTGATACAAGAAGAGTTCTGCTCCACCGTCGCATACATCAGAAGTTTCCAAGGAATCTCTGTCAATATAGCAATGGTCGAAATAGTCCAAACGCACTTCCATATCTTCCACAAACTTAGACAAAAGAGACGTCGCTCCGGACGCAGCCCAATAGTTCTTCAGGTCCATGTCACTCAGAGCATTGACAAGACTGAAAGGATTGAAGACTTCCGCCATGTTTCTCCTGCTAAAGTGATAACCGTCATAATAATCCTTTAGCCGTGATAGGGTTTCCTCAGTATTCCATCCGTTTTCTATACCCAGCTGCTCAATTTCCGGCATGAAATTGTCCGTAACCTCTTGCTTAGTAATGCCGCAGATGGCTGCAAATTGAGGTTCAAAACTGATGTTGCTGAGATTGTTGAGTACAGAGAACAAAGAGATTTGGGTGAACTTCGTGATGCCCGTGATGAAGACGAAACGTTCATATACGTCATCAGCCTTGAGGATGGCAAAGACGCTGCGGTAGACTTCTGTGCAACCTGCATGTTCAGATGTTCTCCAAGAATGTTGCAGAGGAGAGTCGTACTCGTCGATGAGAATGACCACTTGTTGTCCGGTCTGCTCGTAAGCAGCGGTAATGATGGCGTCGAAGCGGGTATTAAGTGGAGCGCCTTCCTTTGTCGTAATGCCGTACTTTTCCTCGTATTTAGAAAAGGCGCTGTCCAAATAGGCACAAAGTTCGACGACAGAAGCTCCTCCACGGCTCATGTCAAAGCGTATGACAGGATAGCGAGTCCATTCCGTTTCCAAGTCCATTATCTTAAGTCCTTCAAACAGGCGTTTTTCCCCTTCAAAATAGGCTTGGAGCGTGTCGACCAACACCGACTTGCCGAAACGGCGCGGACGGCTCAGGTAATGGTACTTTTTCTTTCCCTTATGGGTAAGTTCCCATATCAAGTCGGTCTTGTCTACATAAAGGAAATTCTTTTCCCTTATCTCATAGAAAGACTGTATGCCTACGGGTAACGCTCTGTTGCTTAAATCTCTCATAATCTCCGCTGTTTCGTTTTCTCTCTACATTTTCGGCCGGCAGGAATCCCGATACGGCTACGGTCCAAATCCTTCATTGCAAAACGGCCAAGGAGGAGCGAGAAAAACTTGCACTTATTACAATTGCAAAAATACAAAAAATATTGAAAAGCGAAGGGATATTCATTCTGATTTGGAAATTGGACAAATAGCATCAGGGTCTGACAGAACAAAATCCACTCTTTCACTTTGGCCGATTCTTTAGTAATGTTCTAAATCAATGAACAGTGCAAACAAGTATTCGGCGACAACGAGTCAGGTCGCATAAGTTACGCCGAAAAAGGCCAACCACCTGATACCGGCCAACCATTTTTTCATGGAAAACACAAGGCAAGGTGATATTTTCGGGCAAAACCGACCCATAGTTAATGGTATTTTCACTATTTTTGCGCTGACATATGAAGAATGGTACCTACTTCCCATATAAGGCAGTGTTTTTTCTGCTGGCCATTGCCGTTTCTGTGGCCCACGTTTCCACAGAGGCCCAAACGAGACGGGCGCTGATTGTCGGGATTTCGCAGTATCCACAGACCGGCAGTGACGCTTGGGGAACCATTCATGGCGCCAACGATGCAGAACTGATTGTGCCTGTCATGAAAAGGCAAGGGTTCAGCATCGTCACGATATGCAATAGGGCTGCCACCGCAAAGAGGATAAGGCGAGGAATGGACACCCTCGTCTCTTCATGCAAGCCGGGCGACACCGTTTACCTCCACTTCTCTTGTCACGGCCAGCCCTATGAGGACATAGACGGGGATGAGGATGACGGATGGGACGAATCGATTGTCCCCTACGATGCGCCAATGGTGTACCAAAAGGGGAAGTACGAGGGGGAGAATCATATCATAGACGACGAGCTTCATACTTATTTCCAAAAGTTGAGAAGCAAGGTAGGCCGAAAAGGCCTGGTATGTGTTGTCATCGATGCCTGTCATGCAGGCAGCGCGTCACGGGGTGAGGACGACATGGACGACGACGATGACGAGGTGTATGTCCGCGGTACAAAGAGAGGATTCAGTCCACGGGGAAAAGACTTTCGTCCACGAATCAACGCCAAGGGACATTTCAAGATTCCGCAAGAAGCAGGACTTTCAGACATTCTCATACTGGAAGCCTGCCGCTCATACCAATCCAACTACGAAATCAAGCAATCCGGAAAATATTACGGTCCTCTGTCATACTATACCAGTCAGGTCCTTTCCCGGCAACCGCTCGCCAAAAGTACAGACTGGGTGCGGGAAGTCAAACGACTGATGAATGCAGACAGAAGACTGACAAGACAGAACATGGTATACGAGACGAGTTTGAAAATTCCAGAAAAACAATTGTAAAAGAAACCTAAAACAACCGGCATGGCTATTTATCCGACAACACATACCCAGGAAGAAATGGAGGAGTTTGCTTCCGCACAATGGGACAAGACCCTTGCTTACCTGCAAGGGACATATTCATTGTCTCGTCCCGACTGCGAAGACATCTTCCAGGAGGCATTCTTCATATTGTACACAAAGCTCATAGACGGCAACCTTACGCTGTCATCATCATTGTCAACTTTCTTCTTGGGAATATGCAAGAACAAAGCGCATGAAAAGCTGCGTGCCAACGGCAGGAAGGAGCTGAACATCATAGACGAGTTTCCCCAAACCTCCAAGGACGAGTTTGAGGACGAGCGCATAGACCGTATCCTTGCCTTGGAGAACGACACTGAGCAGACCGCGGCAAGAAAAGACGCGGTTGTCCGTCAGATCGTCTCCGATCTTCCGTCACCATGCGACCATATTCTGTGGGGGTACTACCGTGACGGCTTCTCCATGAAGACGCTTGCCCTGATGCACAATTACAAGAGCGAAGGTTCTGTCAAGGTGACCAAGCACAGGTGTACAGAAAAATTCAAGGTTCGCTTTTTGGAAATGTCAAAACGCATCTTTGACTAAAAGCCGGCAATTAAACAATTTGGTACGAATTGCACAACGAGAAAACATCTACCGGAGTTGTTGTCCGGTTTGTCTTCCCGGTTGTTTATCGTCTCACTAAAGCCCCATACTTATGATAAAGGACATCAACAACATAGACCAAACACTTTACAGAGAATACGACCGCATCGTCGCCTACCTCAAAGGGAAAATGTCCCAAGAAGAGGAAGAAAATTTTCTGAAGGATTTGGAAGGCAATGCCAAACTGAAAGAGAAGGCCGTCATTATAGCCCGGCTTGTGAAAGGTCTGAAAGAGGTCGGACGGGAGAAAGACCGCAATATCATAGATGTATTCCTTGCTTCGAATGTGGAAGACGTAGAGAACGCCTCGAGGGTGGCTGTCGGATACTGTCCAATGGAATACGCAAACTATGACATGTTCCCATCCAAAGCGGAGGAAGAGGCATCTATGGGTACAATACCGGCCCAAGCATGGCATACCGCAGCATCAAGAGTTTCAGCTTCAAGAGTGATACCCAAGAGGAAAAAGCCCGTCAAAAAATGGCTGGCCGTCGCAGCATCTCTTGTGCTCATCGTATGGCTTGGAGTGGAATACGATATATACAGGACTACAACCGGACTTGGTGAACAGTACGGCGACGCATTCATGTCGGGCGTGGTAGTCCGTGGCGCAGAAAACCAGTCGGAAACGTCAAAGAAGCTGGCAAAACTGTTTGCCGACGTCAAAGAAGACAAGAACATCGGTGACGCCATCCATGACCTGTCCATCTGTTGGGAATTGTCCACCTTGGAAACCTTCAACGACTACACCGACTACTCCGCAGAAATCGGTTGGAACCTCGCCATCGCCTACCTAAAAGACAATGACAGAAAGGGAGCCAGAAAGGTGCTCGAAAAACTGGCGAAGACTACAGAGAACGGGTCGGCAGTCAACAAGAAGGCAAAAGAACTGCTTTCAAAAATGTAGCGTACACCAAGCACTGATTGTACAAACGGCAAGATGTATTTAAAGGCACATGAAAATTCGACACAGAGCATTACTTTCCTTTATCATGTTACTTTTCTCGTTCTATGCAAATGGGCAGATGCAAAACGAAAAACTTACAGCCGAGCTATATGAAAAGGAATTTCCGGTCCTTCGCTCATTCAAGAACAAACGGCTTGCTGAAATAGAAGCGCTGAGAGACCGGATGTTGCTTGTTCCGCCAAAAACGGAAAAAGGAGCAAAACTATGGAGAGCGTTCCTTGACTTTAACCGGAATAGCCTCATTTCCTTCCCGCTTGACACATACGACAAGGATGACGAGGAGTATTGGAACCGGATTTCGGCTACACTTATTCCTTTGTTCTACGTCTGCTGCGACCAGCTTGAAGGCCGTGAAAAAGAAGCCTACAACAATGCCTTGACACTGAAGAATTTCCTGTATTATGGCTACAGACACAAAGAGATAAGGCAAACCACATGGAAAGACGTCCAAGCCATGCTCGACGAGGACGATGTAGCCATCGAACTGCGTGTGATGCCGGATGAGGCCCTCATTTTGAGAAAAGGGACTGACAGTCCTGTCAGCTTCCCGATAGATTCTGTCCTTGTGGAGAAATTGGGAATGTTCAAAGGCGTTGACGCAGTGGAAATAAGCGAGATGTATTCACCTGAGGGAGTACTGTCCAAATTGTGGACGGCCCTTTCTCCTTCTATTGCAGGGGCAAAACACATATACCTTTCTGCATCCCACTTTCTCTGCAATTTCAACTATGGCGCCATACCGACAATCAACGGATCAACCGTCGATGATGATTATGACTTTCATTATCTCGCATCCACAGAAGACATCCGCTCCGTAAAGGATAGAAAAGAGACATCCGAATATAAGTCTGCCATACTCTTCGGCGACATAACTTATGACATGAACGAGGAGAAAATGAAGGCATCTGCGTCGAGACAAGACTGCGGGCAAAAACCAGTATGGGACTTGACAAGAGGAATGGATGAGGCGACACGCGGCAAATTGCTTCCATTGCAACATTCCAAAGAAGAAATCCTGGCAATCAACAACTTGCTCCGTGAAAAAGGTATTGAAGTCATGACATTTTCAGCGGATAGTGCAACCGAAGCGACGTTCAAGACTGCCATCAGACACCACCCTGCAATCATTCACCTGTCCACACACGGTTTCATGCTGGCACCGGTGTACTGCGATTCTGACGAAGCTCCAATTTATCCGGAGTCACAAGCTGCGTCGAAATATGCCACCTGCATGCTCAAATCCGGACTTTTGCTTTCTGGCGCTAGCCGGGCATGGAATGGCAAAACGCCAATAGAAGGTGTAGAGGACGGAATACTTACCACAAAAGAACTGCTTGAAATGGATCTTCGCGGCACAAAGTTGGCTGTACTCTCCGCTTGCAAGACCGGATTGGGCAATGACACCAATCTCACAGGACTCTCCTTCGGACCGCAACATGCCCTGAAGACAAAAGGAGTTGAGCAGATTGTGATGAGCCTATGGATGGTTGACGATGCTGCTACAACGTTACTGATGAAACGTTTTTATGAAGCGCTTCTCACAGGTATTGGAGTTAAACCTGCACTAAAACAAGCCCAACGGAGATTGAAAGAAGAAGGTTACAACGACCCTTATTTTTGGGCCTCTTTCATCGTATTTGAGTAGGCTTGTACAATTTTGAGACAGGGAAAGTGGGCGAATTCCCCACTTTGCAAAATCCAAACTTGAACAGCCGCAACAACGATTTATGGGAACAACCTCCTTTCTACGCGAAACATGACATTATCGGCCTTTTCTGCCATCCACGTGTTCAGAGGATTACATACAAAAGCCCGTATCTTGTCGAGCAAGATGCAAACGAAATAAAAGCCAAGTGTAAAAGCCACCATACATACACATGCGAGAAAAGGGTCAAGAGTGTTGGCCATCCATTTCAGTGGGGTGAAGAAAACGTAACTACCGAAAGGTCCTGCATGAATTATATATACGGCCAATACAGATGAGGAAATCCAATTGACGACCTTAGATTGCAAGGTCCACTTCTTTGCCCAACAAAAGAAAAGCACGCAGGCAACTATTACAGCAGGACTGTTGTATCGCAAGGAAAATATTATGGCAAAGGGAGGAAATACCGTCTTTATCGTATGCATTACAAGCATAAGCGCTGAGAATGCAAACCATTTACCCCCCCGAAAAATTTAGTTTCTTTAACAGAAGATATAAACATGCCAAGATAGTAGATTACAAAGAAATGTATTGCACTATAGCCATCAATTGACACTTGGGTAGCTTGATGCATATAACCAATATATGTATCCATCACTGTCAATGCGGCCAACGAAAGAACCCTCTGCCGTTGATTCTGATTTTCAAAAGCCGTATTAAGCAAAGGGGCAAAAAGGTAAAGTGCAAAGTAAGCCACCATAAACCAATAACCTGACCCTGAAAGAGCGAAAACCGTTTTCTGCGGAATATCCATCACCGGTCCGTCAAGAAACACAAACGCCAGAATTGTCAAGACAAGCATCCAAAATGCACATTGAGTATAGAGGTTGAAGAAACCTCGCCACGACTGTTTTATACGAAAGTAACCGCTGATCATCACAAAACAGTTTACTGCCGTTATACTCATGCACATCAAGAGTATTCGGATATCGTTAGCCCAGCCAAAATCAGCGGAGTGAAGTTTGGGATAACAGGTCTGCAACACGTGATTGGTTACTACGCCCAGCATACAAAATATGCGGAGCAATTCAAAATTCGACTGTCTTACTTTTGCATTCATGCACATTCAATCTATATATCATATCTCGGGTAGTTTCCGTTTTTATCTTGCAGTTTCCTTTCGGCCCAAGCTAATTTATAGAACCTCCCTATATTCATTTGTGCCAACGTACCAAAAGAGCAAGTTGCACGAAAGCTATTGCAAAGATAAACATAAATGAAACATCTAAAGATTTTTCGCGAAAAATAATCAAGAACAAGCGTTTCCGTTGTTAACCTTTCTTCCATCATAGCCATAAAGGGTAAACGAACAACAAAAATATGAAAGATACAATGGAAAATGTGACGGGATGCCTGATGTGGCTCTACGGAATTGTCAGCCAAATTATGACGCTGGTGTTCTTCATTCAATACTGCAAGACAGATTCTATACTGCAGATCATCTTCCTTGACTCCTGGCTTTCGGAGTTGAAGGGTCTGCTGTGGATATTCTTTATTTGGTGAAAAAAAGCGGGATTACTGTTAACCTCTATCGTCTTTCCTGCATATAAGAGAAAAAGACCAATATTCATAAAACCAATATTCTATTAATACAATGTTATGAGAAAAGTGTTTGGATACCTGTTTGCCCTGTTTGCCGTAGTTTCCTTTCCGAGTATTGTGGACGTCTATCCCAGTACAGCGGCAATTATCGGGAGCGCCATGGCATGGGCGGTCATGTCTGTCATCCCGGCTTATTTTCTGCTTCGCAACTCCGGGAAGAAGAAAGACGGCCAGGCCGTCGAGGGAACGGAACGAAAGAAGTCGCCCGTGAAAAAAGTCCTCAAGATCCTGCTTTCTGCAATTGGCGTCTTTTTGCTCTGCGGAATGATATTCAGCCAGATTGTGAAGGCGGTATATACGCCTTACAAACACGACAAGCAAAGAACCGAATTTGCACAGTCGGTGGAACGCGCAGACAGAGAATGCCCCATTCAAGTCGCATTGGGCAAAGGCGCAATTACCGGCATCAAGTTGGAAGACGGCTATGTCACTTACTACGGCACCTACGACTCGGATTTCACCCATATCCTGAACAAAATAGACGATGAGCAGAAAAAAGAATGTATTCTGATGAGTATGCTTTGTATCAATGCCCAGAACGGAAATCAAGGTGATGTCTTGATGAATTCGCTTGAAAAATACGGATACGGTATAAGATTCGTCATTACGCAGTCCGGTGCAGGAAAGTTTGACTTTAGGGCTTCAACCGAAGAAATAAAGGCATTAAGGGAGAAATTCCGGCTCAATCCTCATGAAGCATTGCTCAATGGCTTGTCTATCAGCATTGAAGCAGTACGTGCCTCTCTGCCTCTGAAAATCGATGAAGGGATGCAGGTCACAGATTATAGTCTGGAGGATGAGAACATCGTCATTGGCGTAGAGTGCGATGAAGACATCTACTCCATAGACGAAATATCCTCAAAAAGTGAATGGTTCAAAGACTCCATGTTTGAAGATGGATTGAGCGATCCGTCGAGCAAAGCGCTACTTGACCTGTGCAAGGTCAGCCATACCGGCATCAAATACATTTTTACGGGCAAACGCTCCCGCAAATCCACCGACATCTTGCTATCGAGCGACGAAATACGGCAAAAAGTACAGACGCCATCCCCAATTCAATAAGAAAGAAATATGAAACAGTTTATCTTGATTCTCCTGACATTCGCCGGACTCACCTGCATGGCCCAAAACCGCCCCGAGAGCTACAACTTCAAGCGCGGCGTCGAGGCCGTACAAAACGAGAAGAACGAGGAAGCTCTGGAATACTTCAACAAAGACATCGACGAGAATCCGAAAAGCGGCTACTCCTACTCATGGATAGCATGGCTGCGCCTTAACAGCGAAGAATACGGCAGGGCACTGACAGCAGCCGACCTGGCCATCAGGCATCTGCCCAAGAAGGATACAGAGTACATGAGGTTCACCTACAACACAAGGGCAAGCGTGTACTGTCATCTTGCCGACACCATCAAAGCCATCAATGACTACACCGCCGCCATCAAGGCAGATCCCCAGGAGACAAGCGCCTACAAGTATCGCGCACAGATCTACTACGAGCAGGGAAAGTACGACCTGGCCGATGCCGATTACGACAAGATAATCGAACTGGATCCCGGTAGCGTTTTCGGCTACATGGGCAAGGGCCGCAATGCAAATGCCCAAAAGCGCTGGGACGACGCCATCAAACTCTTTGACTATGTAGAAAAGCTGGCGAGTGACTATACGTATGTCTACACTTTCCGGGCCACGGCCTATATCGGGAAAGAGAAATGGGACGAGGCAACTGATGACCTTGTGACGGTGCTTACTTTAAAATGGGACAGACAAGCCATGGACATGATCACCCAACTGAAAGAGCCTGCATTCACCATGATGGTCTCCAAACTGAAAGTGCAGTCGGCCAAGATGCCCAACGACTCGAAATGGCCTTACCTGACAGGCGCAATGTATGAAGCGAACGGCAACTACGCGAAAGCCATCGGATACTATACGGAGGCCAATGGCAGAGAGACGTCACCGACCATGTACTACAGGATTGCGATGTGCCAGCTTGGGATGGGCGAATACGATGCAGGACTTCGCTATATCGACCAGGCGTTGAGCATGGACAGCACCTCGTACGCCTACCTCTCATACCTGTCCTGCAAGGCCGACCTGTATAGCGAAAAGGGAGATTTGCAACAAGCCATTGCCGTATGGGACAAGGCACTTGCGCAAAAACCGGATGATGGACCCAGCTACGCTCAGCGCGGCAGCCTCAAGGATTATGCCGGAGACATAGATGGGGCTGTCGAAGATCTGACTATGGCTGTCACGCTCGACCCTACAGACTCCTATTCATATAGTTTCCGTGGCAGCATCTATCAGAGGCGTGGACAGAAAGACCTTGCGGAATCAGATTTCAGAAAAGTCATCGAGATAGAAGATACACACGAAAAATACCAGTGCATATACTACGCCTACCACTGGCTCGGACAAGACAACAAGGCCATTGCCGCCATGGACAGCATCATAGCACGCGATGCCACAAGTGCCGGCACCTACTACGATGCAGCCTGTCTCTACTCACTGATGGAAAACAAGGCGAAAGCGCTGGAGTATCTGGAGACGTCCCTTCAGAAAGGATATGTGGGCTTCACGCACATGGGGTATGACCATGACATGGACTTCCTCCGTGCCACCGAAGAATATAAAGCCTTGGTGGCCAAATACAAGAACGCAAAGGAGAAGAATTCTGCAAACCGCACATCGTCCGATGTAGCCGATGAGCAGCAAGATGATCTGGTGACGACCGAAATACCTTTTGTCAAGGAGGACGGGGTCTGCAAGGTGAAGTGCAAAATCAACGGTCTCCCCCTGCATTTCGTGTTTGACACCGGCGCAAGCGATGTCACGATATCCATCGTCGAAGCCACATTCATGATGAAAAACGGCTACCTCAACAGCAAGGATGTGGTAGGAAGCCAGCGCTATATGGACGCAAACGGTGACATCAATGTCGGTACGGTCATCAAACTGAAGGATGTCGCTTTCGGCGACCTGCAGCTCAACAATGTCCGCGCATCAGTAGTGCGCAGCCAAGAAGCCCCGCTTCTCTTAGGACAGAGCGTATTGGGCCGTTTGGGCAAGATAGAGATTGACAATGCTGCACATGTGATCAAGATTACCCATAAGGGCAAATAGAAATTTTTAAAGGCGGGTTCTAAAAATTACCTTTGATGGATTTTTGAATTTTAGCCGAGCAAATTTTT
>CAVHOL010000005.1:0-65642 GCA_963637655.1 bacterium
CGCAACAAAGCCGCTGAATACCAGCGACTTTGTTAGTGTTTTCTATATGTTTATTCCGGTTTGTTTGTATTATCCGAAATTGTCGTACATTATGCTATCCGGATCGACGCCAAGCGAATCCAGATAATCGGTTACGGTCTTGATGAGCATAGGAGGACCGCAGAGGTAGTATTCGCAGTCTTCTGGTGCCTCGTGATCCTTCAGATAGGTATCGCGTATACAGTTGACGGCAAATCCCTCGTAGTATTTTACTCCGTGGGCATCAGCGACGGGATCCTTCCGGTCAAGTGAAAGATGGAAGTGGAAATTGGGGAATTCCTTTTCCAATTCCCAAAAATCCTCCAAGAAGAAAGCCTCGCCAAGTGCTCTTGCACCATAGAAGAAATGAAGCTCACGGTCGGTGGTATGCAATGTCTTGGTCATGTGCATGATTTGGGCACGGAGCGGAGCCATACCTGCACCACCGCCAATCCATATCATCTCTTTGCCGGACGTGAAATTGGGATGGAAATCACCGTAAGGTCCGGACATCATCACCTTGTCTCCTGGTTTCAAAGAGAAGATGTAGGAGGAGGCGATTCCGGTGGGCACATTTTGGAAACCTACTTGAGGGCGGGGAAGGAACGGAGTCGTAGCAATACGTACCGTCAGTGTAATGATGTCTCCCTCGTCTGGATAGTTGGCCATTGAGTATGCGCGCACTGTCGGTTGGGGATTGTGGGCCTTCAGAGAGAAAATATTGAATTTTTCCCATGCGCCGATATACTCTTTTCCGATAAGATCCTTGTCGAAATCCTTGTCGTAGTCGATACAGTCGTATGCCGGTATCTTGATCTGGGCATACGAACCGGGTACGAAATCCATGTGCTCTCCAGGAGGAAGGGCAACCTTGAATTCTTTGATAAAAGAGGATACATTTTTGTTGGAGATGACCTCGCATTCCCATTCCTTGACTCCCATGACACTTTCAGGAACCTTGATCTTCAGGTCGCCTTTTACTTTGCATTGGCATCCAAGACGCCAATGCTCCTTGACCTGTTTGCGCGTAAAGTGCGAGCGCTCGGAATCGAGTATCTCGCCACCGCCTTCAAGTACCTGAACTTTGCACTGGCCACAACTTGCTTTTCCTCCACAGGCGGAGGGAAGAAAGATGCCGTTCTCGTTGAGTGTTGTCATCAGACTGCTTCCTTGCGGCACGTTGATCGTTTTATCACCGTTGATCTCGATGTTTACGTTTCCGCTTGGGCTAAGATATTTTTTTGCTACAAGCAGAATAATGACGAGCAGGAGTATAACGACAAGGAATACTCCGATACTTGCCAATATAAATGATGTGTTTACCATATCTATGTATTCTCCTTATTATATTTTCAGACCTGAGAAGCATAGCATAGCCATAGCCATCAAGCCTACGGTGATAAATGTGATTCCAAGTCCCTGCAGGGGTTTGGGTACATCGCAGTATTGCATTTTTTCGCGGATGGCTCCCATAAGTACAATAGCAAGTGTCCAACCCAATCCGGAACCGACTGCGTAGACAATGCTGTCCCATACGGATGTGATGGCTTGGGTGTTTGCGGGATCCATAAGTATGCGTTGCTGCATGAAAAGCGAGGCGCCCATAATAGCGCAGTTTACAGCGATCAGAGGAAGGAATATACCCAATGCTGCGTACAGTGACGGAGTATATTTCTCGACCACCATTTCTACAAGCTGCACGATTCCCGCGATAACTGCGATAAAGATGATGAAACTCAGGTAACTGAGGTCCACGCCTTGTATCAAACAGTCAGGTCCCAATACTTTTGTCTGAAGCAGATAATCTACGGGGACGGTGACCAGCAGTACAAATGTGACGGCGAGTCCCAAACCCAATGATGTCTTCACGTTCTTGGATACGGCCAAAAACGAGCACATACCCAAGAAGTAGGCGAATATCATGTTGTCGACGAAAATCGAACGGAAAAACAAACTAATTGCGTGTTCCATTTTTATCTCTCCTCCTTATAAATGTAGGCACGGTGTACCCAAATTACACATCCGAGTAAAATCAAAGCCATTGCTGACATGGTCATCATGCCGTTGTTGACGTAACCAAAATTGTAGAAACTGTCGGGGATGATCTGAAATCCAAGAAGAGAACCTCTTCCGAGCAGTTCGCGCACGGCACCTACAATGACAAGAATCATGGCGTAACCAAGTCCGTTGCCGATACCGTCAAGAAAAGAAGGCCATGGTTTGTTCATCATAGCAAACGCTTCAAGACGGCCCATCAAAATACAGTTTGTAATAATCAGACCGACGTATACGGAAAGCTGTACGCTCACATCATAGGCAAACGCTTTGAGCACTTGACTTACAATGGTGACGAGTGCGGCAACTACCACCAATTGCACGATGATGCGGATGCGCTGCGGTATGGTGTTGCGGATGATAGAAATAATCACATTGGAGAATGCCGTAATGATGGTGACGGCAAGTCCCATAACGATGGCCGGCTTCAACTGAGAGGTGACGGCCAAGGCACTACAAATACCAAGCACCTGCACCAATATGGGGTTGTCCAGATTGAGCGGCTTGGAGAATGCCTCTTTATTTTGTTTACTGAATAATGCCATAGTAATTCTTTATTTAATAAAATTGGCGAGGCCTTTTTTCAACATGTCATCGACGCCGTTTGATGTGAGCGTAGCGCCGGTAACGGCATCGACATTGTTGGGATCGCTGACCTGAGCGCCCTTTACAACACCAAGTTGGATACCGTCCTGGCCGTCTTTATGGATCTTTTTGCCTCTGAATTTCTCCTGCCATTTGACGTTGTCCTTGATCTCGGCACCAAGACCGGCGGTTTCGCCTTCGTGATTGAAATATACACCGTATATGGTATTGTTGTCATCGTTGACAGCAACGAATCCGGAGATACCGCCCCACAGTCCCATTCCCTTGACGGTATAGACTGTCTTTTTCTGGCCGTCTACTTCGCAGATATAATATTTCAGACCGTTCTGCTCTTTTGTTTCTTTGACAACTTCTTTGTATTTGGCGGACGCTGCCTCATTGTCAAGATTGCACAGGTTGAGCGAATTGAGGATTTGTTTTTGGATATCAAGAGCCACGTTTGCCTCCTGTTTTTCCCGAAGGGAGGAAGAAACGAACGCCAGAAGAAATGCTACAATGACCACAATAACTATGGAGTAGACAATTGTATAACTATTGGAATTTGTCTTCATGACCTTATGCTTATTTGTTAATGGCGCGTTTCGCACGGCGCGATATGTTTCGTTGTACTACACAGTAGTCGATAAGGGGGGCAAACATATTGCCGAAGAAGATGGCAAGCATCATGCCTTCGGGATAGCCGGGGTTCATCACGCGCACAATGACTGCGATTGCACCTATGAAGAATCCGTATATATACTTGCCTGTTTCTGTTCGGGCCGATGTGACCGGATCGGTAGCCATAAATACAGCGCCAAAGCAGAAACCGCCCAAAATAATATGCTCGTACCACATAATAGGCGTCATGCCGAGAGCATGGAAGATAACGGCCATGACAATGCCACCTGCAAAAACACTGGCCATAGTTTTCCAAGACGCTATGCCTGTCCAAAGAAGTATTACGGCTCCGATGGCAATGGCGACAACTGACGTTTCGCCGATACATCCGGGTATGAAACCGGTAATCATGTCGCAGATATTGGTGGCGGTTGTACCGAGCTGCCCTATTTCGCCGAGAGGAGTGGCGCAAGTGGAGCCGTCTACCAAATTGTTGCCAAGTCCGAATATGCTTTCTTGAGATACCCAAACTTTGTCACCGCTCATTGCTGTGGGATAGGAGAAGAACAGGAACATTCGTGCACCCACTGCTACATTGAAGATGTTCATACCGGTGCCGCCAAATATTTCTTTGCAGAAGATGACTGCAAAGGCAACGGCAAGGGCCAACATCCAAAGTGGGGTAGTGACGGGTACAATCATGGGTATGATAATTCCCGAAACCAAATAGCCTTCTTGTATTTCCTCGTGTTTCCACTGTGCCCATGCGAACTCTATTCCGAGACCTACGATATAGCTTACTAACAGTTTAGGCAAGACTACCAGAAATCCGTAAGCAAAAATGCTTAGGAATGTGGCATCTGCCAGTGTTCCGGCTGCCTTGTAGTTCTGATAGCCCACATTGTACATTCCGAAAAACAATGCCGGCAGGAGAGCGATAACCACAAAACTCATGATGCGCTTCGAATCTATGGCATCGTGGATGTGTGTTCCTGTTTTTGCTGTCGAATTGGGGACAAACAAGAAACTCTCGAATCCGTCAAACACGCTTTCGAAGGCATGCAATTTTCCGCCCTTTTGGAAGTTGGGTTTTATCTTGCTGAGATAATTTCTTAATGCACTCATTATGTTATTATAATTTAAGCGTTTTCTTTACGTAGAGTGTTGAGACCCTCACGGACGATCTTTTGTAATTCAAGCTTTGAGGAGTCGACAAATTCTGCTACGGCAAAATCTTCGGGACTTACCTCGTAGATGCCAAGTTGCTCTTGTTTGTCAATGTCTCCTGTTATTATTGCCTTGACGAGGTATTCACCGTAGATGTCCATTGGCAACACCTTGTCGTATTCCCCACTCATGATCATGTGACGTTCACCGCCTTTTATGCGCGCATCAAGGTTATACTCCTTGTTTTTGCCGCAAAGCCATGAAAGATAACTGTGGTTGGCAGAGAATTCTTGCGTGCGGGGAAGAATCCACCCGAACATTTCGTTGACATCATCACCTTCAGGAATTGCTGTGACCTCTGAGGTGTGGGCGCCAAGGAAATCTTCTGTCGTGCATTTTCTTCCCGTCAGCGGATTACCATTTATAATGCGGACATGCTCCTGTGAATCTATTTGGCCAACCAGGACGTCACCTATCTTTTGTCCGACGATTACGTCTGCGTATGACGGATTTTTCATCTCGCTTCCTGCAATGGCTATCGTGCGGTGGAGGTCCACAATACCATGCCGGAACAGGCGGCCGATGAAGATAACTGTCGTAGGATCGACTGTCCATACCGTTTCTCCTTTGTTGACAGGGTCAAGATGGCTGATCTGCACACCGACATTACCTGCAGGGCAGGGACCGTCAAAAACGGTTGTCGTCACATGCTTAGCTTGAAGCAGGCAAGGGGCAGATTGCTTGGAACTAATGCCAAGATATGTCTTTGCGATTTTCGACAGAACCGTCAATCCCGTTTGGAAATCCTCCTCGTTACCTTCGATTTCATATTCGAAGTCTGCGGCCAAAGGCATGTCTCTGAATGCGCTTACAAAAATAGATTTTGGCGTTGTGTCAGGAGTCGTGGTAACCGCATACGGCAATTGATTGATAAAGCCAAAGAGTCCGGATTCCAAGAGGGTCGTCTTGACTTCTTCTGCGGTAAGCGAAGAAATCTCCTTAGTTGCAAACTTGGCATACTGTTGCTCTTCGTCTGCCTTTACTTTGACACAAAGAACCTTGCGGCGATCTCCTCTGACAATGGCTGTTATCACACCACTGACGGGCGATGGAAATTTCTCCTCGGGATAATTCTTGTTGACAAAAAGTGCATCGCCAGCGTTGACATGGTCGCCCTCATGTATGACAACCTTTGGTATGACACCTACAAAATCATCGGGAACGATGGCGAAATCTTCACCCGCGTTGATGGCAATCTTTTGTTTTGCCGCCGTCCCCTTTAACTTAATGTTTAAGCCTTTCCGTAATTTGATTACGTTTGGCACGTCGTGATTATGGTCCATAAAATATTTAGAAAATTTTCTTTCGAACATGAAATTAGCCTGGAAGAGAAGCCGTAACATCGAAGCAATGCGCACATTTCTTTCGTGTATTAATTCCAGGATAAATCTTCTTTTGCAAAATTAGCAAAATTTAGGCGCATATAAAAGAAAATGGTTGTTTTATTTTTCACTGCCGATTTATTGGTGTAATTTTGTATCTCTATTCTTCAAGGCGGGTTCAAAAAATACACAAAGAGCATTCCCGCCAAAATAGAATTTGATAGTGCGTGGAATTTTTAGAACAAGCCTAAAGGGCGGTTCTATAATTGGTTTTGGCATATTGCGTGAATGTTTTCTTGTACAATTTGTTAGCGAGCGAAGAAACATGGTGAACATTGTGACAGGATGAGCTTACAAATTGGCCGAAAATGAACAGCGTGATGTCAAAACGGGAATCCGCCAAAGTTTAATGCAATTGACGGCGGTAAAGTATAGAACCGCCCTGAAAAATCTTTTTGCACTTGAAACGTGTCATAAATATTGTCGTGTGGACAGCAGTCGGATTATATCTGGCCCTTGTTGTTCTCTTCCACATACCTGCCACCCAGTCTTTCTTGGGGACATTGGTCAGTGATGCCTTGTCAGAGGGATTGGGTACCAATGTTTCTGTCGGACGTGTTGATTTGGGATTTGTCAACCGTTTGATAATAGATGACGTGTATATATATGACCAAAAGGGAAAGCAGATGTTGCGGGTTGCACGGCTTTCTGCAAAGATTGATCCGTTGGCGTTGTTCGAGGAAAGGTTGTCCTTTTCATCCATACAACTTTTTGGTATGCGTGCCAATTTCTATCAAGAAGCGCCGAATGTGAAACCCAATTTTCAGTTCGTACTTGACTCCCTCTCGTCTAACAATAAAGATGACGAGCCATCACCATTGGACCTTCAAGTCAACTCTATCGTTGTCCGACATGGGGCTATCCGTTACCGCAGATTGTACAAGGCTTCCATGCATGGCAGATTTTCACTGGATAACCTTTCTGTATCCGAGCTTAGCGGCCATATAATACTCAATCGGCTGACCAACGATTCTCTGAATGTCCGCGTCAAGTCTTTATCTTTTGTAGAACAATCAGGACTCTGCTTGAAGTCATTGAAGATGGAGCTTCTATTGGGGCGGAAGGCTGCATATCTTCGAAATTTCCGATTGGAGATGCCTCATTCTGTTGTCGGCATAGAAAATGTATCGGCAACGTATCAGACTGTAAATGATACTCTTCTTACGAAATCGTTGCGCTATAATGGTGAAATAGCCCCGCATACGATGATTTCACCGTCTGACATCTCCTGTTTCTTCCCCTTGCTGAAAAATGTAGACGAAAAGGTTTCTGTGCACTTGACTATTTCGGGAACCGCCTCATCCGTGCAGGTGAAGCGACTTCAAATGTTGTTCGGTAAGGATATCATCAACATAAGTGCAAATGGCTCCTTGGAAAAGCTCGGCAATCGAGTTCGTTGGCATTCACATGTTACAAAATTTGGTGCAGATGCCCGGAAATTCTCAGAGGTGGCTCAATCCATGGGAAAATCACTCCCAGAAAAGCTCTCTCTTTTGGGACATGTCTCTTGTAAAGGAAATGCGGAAGGGTACGGGGACGATTGGAAAATGCAGGGATTGGTAACCACGGATGTCGGTAAAATCAAATGTCTTGCGCAGCGGGTGTCAAGGAAATATTCTATTGAAGCAAATACAAATGATCTCAAACTTGGAACATTGCTAGCAAATGAACAGTTTGGTCTACTTTCTGCCCAAGTGTCAGTAGCCGGCCAAAACATCGGTAAAGGTTCCCTTGAGGGTACTGTCAGAAAAATCGAATACAAAGGCCATTCGTATCAGAATATTAGGTTTGTTGGCAGCAGAGTAGGGGATTATATAAACGGGAGATTTTTGCTTGACGACCCTTGTGGACGTATATCGCTTAACGGAGCTGCGAACATTTCGAAGGAATCGCCATCTCTGATTCTGCGGGGGGCTGTCCGGCAACTTTCTCCCAAGGGACTTAGTTTGTCGGAAAAATGGGGAAATTCCGCTTTTGATTTTAATGTATCTGCAGATCTGAAAGGTAAGGATATCAATAGCGCAAGCGGCAGTGTGCAGATAACACATTTTCTGATGCATCGTCCGGAAGATGAAAATTATGCCGTAGACAGTCTTGTCCTGCAAACAGGATATACAAGAGGACGTCATTTTTTGTTTATGAACAGTGACTTCGGACAGATAGATGTAACTGGCCATTTCGATTATACTACTTTGTCCAATAGCATTGTTCGCATCGTTGGCAGCAAGTTACCAACTATTCCAGGACTACCTAAGGTAAGCGAAAGAGGACAAAATGATTTTGAAATATCCATGAATATCAATGATAGCCGTTGGATGCAATATCTTCTGGGTATACCCCTGACAGTAAATGCCCCGCTGACTGTCAATGGTGAAATGGACGACATCCGGCACAAAGTAAATATGACATGCTCGTTGCCAGACTTTCTCTATGCCGGTGCCCCATACAAGGACGTATCTTTGCATGTCTCAACACCAAATGACACATTGGTGGCAGTTGGCGAATTGCATAAGATAATGGCCAATGGACGAGAAACGTCTCTTTTCCTCCGTGCAGGCGCATACGACAACCGGCTCTCGACCTCAGTTGTTTTCAAAAACAACGAACGTCACCCCCTCTCCGGAATCCTGAATGCCAGTACTCAGTTCAGACGTGATAGCTATGGGCGTTCAACCGCATTTGTAGAGATTTCAGAGTCGTCTATTTCGGTAGGTGATAGTACGTGGCACATATCGCCTTCCTCAATTTCGTATAGAAAAGAATATGTCGATGTTCATAATTTCTGTATTCGTCATGACAACCAGTATGTATCAGTTGACGGTACGGCATCTTCCTCTACGAAGGATTCGCTGTTTGTCAATCTGAATGGCATTGATGTGCGTTACGTTCTTGATCTGATCAATTTCCATTCTGTAGACTTTGATGGGGCAGCGTCAGGTAAGGGAAGTGTTGCCGCCATATTTAGCAAACATCCTCAAGCTTCTGCAGAATTAACGGTTGACAATTTTAGGTTTGAAGGCGGACGTATGGGTACGCTTACTGCGAACATTTCTTATGGCGATACACAACAAATTGACATCGAGGCAAATGCCACGGATGGTGACGACCGTAATACCTTTATTGAAGGTTATGTTTCGCCCGGACACGGTACGATAGATCTGAATATACAGGCAAAACGTACACGCCTAGAGTTTATGGAAAGTTTCTGTGGAAGTTTTATGCGCGATGTAGACGCTTCTGCTGACGGAGCCGTCCGCCTTTCCGGAAAGCTTAGCAATATCAATCTAACAGGCCAGCTGGTGGTGGACGGTTCTCTGGCTATCAGCAGTCTGAATACGACCTATACGCTTCAGCATGACACTGTCCGTTTTATACCGGACGAAATTATATTCAGTAGGGATACGATATATGACCGCAATGGGAATATCGGCATTGTTGACGGCAGTATACATCATCGTCACCTGACGAACCTTTCCTATGATCTTGGAGTGAAGGCTAAAAACCTTTTGTCGTATGACACCCATACATTCGGTGAAAACACGTTTTATGGAACTGCCTATACAACAGGTGATTGTTATATCAGTGGTCGTAGCGGAGAGGTCAATATCGATATCAATGCCACGCCTTGCCCCGGGTGTATAATAGTCTATAATGTCAATGACCGTGGCGATCTTTCTTCTCATGAATTTCTGCATTGGATACACCCGCGCAAGACCACGGACAGTTTGTCAGTTTCCATGTCAGAATCAGTGAATGAAGAAACGGACAACGATGTTGACGACGAGAATGTTGTGGGGACCAATATCAGACTTAATTTTTTGGTCAATTGTACGCCTGACGCCACCATCAAACTGATAATGGACGAGCAGACAGGGGACTACATTACGTTAAATGGAGATGGCATTCTTCGGGCAACATACTACAACAAGGGGTCGTTTGACATATACGGCAATTACATTGTTGACCATGGTGTTTACAAACTTACTGTACAAAATGTCATCAAACGTGATTTCGCTTTTCAGAAAGGAGGAACGATAGCGTTTGGCGGAAATCCGTACAATGCAGATGTCAATCTAAAGGCTATGTATGTACTCAACAGTGTAAGCCTTTCGGATTTAAATATAGGAAAGTCGTTTACGTCAAATAATGTTAGGGTAAACTGTTTGATGAACATAACAGGTACGCCCTATGCCCCAAAGGTAGATTTTGATATAGATCTTCCGTCGCTTGGCCAGGATGCGAAACAAATGGTCTATAGCGTCATCAACGTGGAGGAAGAGATGAACCAGCAGGCACTATACCTTTTGGCGGTCGGTAGATTTTATACCCAAGGAAACAACAACGCAGCAATGGAGAGCACTTCACAATATAGTCAGACATCGCTTGCCATGCAGAGCATATTGAGCGGTACAATCAGTCAACAACTCAATAATGTACTAAACTCGGTTATGGGGAGTAGCAACTGGAATATTGGTGCCAATATATCTACTGGTGTTGAGGGCTTCAACGATGCCGAATACGAAGGTTTGCTTTCTGGTCGTATGTTGAACAATCGCCTTTTGTTCAACGGCCAATTTGGGTATCGTGACAATGCCAATGCGACAACGAGTTTTATTGGAGATTTTGACCTGCGTTACCTTCTCTTTCCAAACGGCAATCTTTCTGTCAATGTTTACAACAAGACCAACGACCGCTATTTCACGCGCAATACATTGACCACACAAGGAATAGGAATCATTATGAAAAAAGACTTTAATGGTCTTCGTGATTTGTTCGGAATAAAAAGAAAGAAAAAGGTACGTTCGGAAAAGGATAAATGAAGAAACGGCTTATAATGAGAAAAATGCAAACAGTTGCCCTATAACTCGTGCTTTTTTGCTAATTTTGCATTTCAATAGTCCAAAGCGTAATGAAAAAGACAATATACGATAAGTTCGACAAAAACGCCATAAGTCAGTTGCCAACAGTCTCGTTTCCGGGAAAGATTGTCGTGATTCTGAGTGAAGGAGAAGCAAATCGGGCTGTGGAGTATCTTTTGTCATGTGATATACTCGGTGTCGATACAGAAACGCGTCCGGCCTTTCGCAAAGGGCAGCATCATAAGGTTTCGCTCTTGCAAGTCTCAACCCGGGAGATTTGTTTCTTGTTCCGTTTGAATTATATTGGTATTCCGGATTCGCTTATCCGCTTGCTTAGCAATACAGAGGTGACAATGGTAGGACTGTCTTGGCATGATGATTTGTGCATGCTGCGGCGCCGCCAGGAATTTACCCCTGGAAAATTTGTAGACATACAAAATTTGATCGGTAAATTGGAAATTGAGGATATGAGTCTCCAGAAGCTATATGCGAATCTTTTTGGACAAAAAATCAGCAAAAGGCAACGGCTTTCCAATTGGGATGCGGATGTACTAACGGACAAACAGAAATCCTATGCGGCAACAGATGCGTGGGCATGTATCAATCTATATGATGAGATAGAACGACTCGCAAAAACCAACGACTACCAACTGGTCAAGACTTCGGATACGTTGCCATCAGAAAAATCAAACAACGACGGAAATAAATAACAGTATGTATAAATCGGTATTCCTCAAACGCGGAAAAGAAGAGAGTCTTCGGCGCTTTCATCCTTGGATATTTTCAGGTGCTGTGGCAAAAATGGACGATGGCATCGAAGAAGGAGATGTCGTCAGAGTTTTTGCATCTACGGGTGACTTCCTCGCTGTCGGTATGTTCCAAATCGGTTCTATAATGGTAAGGGTCCTGTCATTCCGTGATGTGGAAATAGACAAGAATTTTTGGAAGTCCCGATTGACAACGGCCTTGGAAGTGCGTACAGCTGTCGGACTCACAGACCGAACTGACAATGACACCTTCCGTCTTGTGCATGGAGAAGGTGACAATCTTCCCGGACTGATCATTGACTGTTATGGTACCACAGCAGTGATGCAAGCCCATAATGTAGGAATGCATGTTTTTCGACATGAAATTTGTAAGGCATTGCTTGATGTGATGTCCGGACGTATAAAAAACGTGTATTACAAAAGTGAAACGACATTGCCGTTCAAAGCTGACATTGAACACGAGGACGGTTTCCTTTATGGGAAGATGGACAGCAATATAGCTATGGAGAACGGCCTGAATTTCCATATCGACTGGCTGAAAGGACAAAAGACGGGATTCTTTGTTGACCAACGGGAAAATCGCCTTCTTTTGGAGAAATATGCACGCGGACGTTCTGTACTCAACATGTTTTGCTATACCGGGGGATTTTCTGTGTATGCCATGCGCGGTGGGGCATTGCTCGTCCATTCTGTAGACAGCAGTGCAAAGGCGGTCGATCTGACCAATAGTAACATCGCGCTCAATTTCCCCGGTGATGACAGGCATAAGGCCTTTTGTGAGGATGCGTTCAAATATTTGGATGCGGAGGCCGACAAATATGACCTTATAGTCTTAGACCCGCCTGCGTTCGCCAAACATAGAGGTGCATTGCATAATGCACTGAAGGGATATACCCGTCTCAATGTAAAGGGCTTCCAGAAGATCAAACCTGGCGGAATCCTCTTTACTTTCAGTTGTTCGCAGATTGTCACGAAAGACAATTTCCGCAATGCGGTCTTTACTGCTGCAGCACAAGCCGGCCGCAAGGTACGTATCTTGCATCAATTGCATCAACCGGCAGACCATCCGATCAATATATATCATCCTGAAGGCGAATACCTAAAAGGACTTGTTCTTTATGTCGAATAAAGTAGAACAAGATTTTCTTACTCGAGTACAGGGCTATATCAGCCAGCACAGTCTGTTCTCAGCGGACCGGAAGTATCTCGTAGCCCTTTCCGGAGGCGCCGACAGCGTAGCTTTGCTGTTGGTGCTTTTGCGGTTGGGCTACCGGGTGGAGGCTGCTACCTGTAATTTTCATCTTCGTGGATCGGAATCTGACCGTGACGAAATGTTCTGTATTGACTTGTGCAGTCAACTGCATGTGGTGATACACCGCGCTCATTTCGATACTCGAGCATATGCTTCTCTGCATAAAGTGAGTATAGAAATGGCAGCTCGAGAACTTAGGTATTCCTATTTCGAGAAACTTCTCAAGGACATTGGCGGTGATGGGATATGTGTAGCTCACCATCGTGACGATTGCGTAGAAACAGTACTGTTAAATCTTCTTAGAGGAACAGGGCTACATGGATTGCGGGGCATATTGCCACGAAACGGTAATATCCTACGTCCGTTGCTTTGTGTTACCCGACAAGAAATTGAGGATTTTCTGTCATGCCTAAATCAAAAGTATGTTACCGACAGTTCCAATTTGGTCGATGATGTTATACGAAACAAAATACGCCTGGATTTGCTTCCCATGTTGGAAAAAATCAATCCGGCTGCACGTAAGAACATTTATACGACATCCCAGAATGTGACTGAGGCAACGGCTGTGTTTGATGCGGCAATAGAACAATCTATAGAGGACGTTAGTATAAACGGGAAAAACGAAATCTCGATAGAAAAGCTGCTACAACAACCCTCTCCGGAGAATACTTTGTTTTGCATTGTCCGGGAATATGGTTTCTCTTCGCCGCAATGTTTGCAGATTCTTCACCGCTTGGATACCTCAAGTGGCCGTATATGGTGTTCTCCTACGCATGAATTGCTTATTGATCGCGGCCGAATACTGATCAGTCCTAAATGCGCATCGACTTTAGCCCCGATGCGTATACCAGAAGACGGAATTTATAATATCAGTGACAAAATGAAATTGTCTTTTGCCACTGAAGCCATGTCCGTTGATTTCCATATTGAGCGGTCCAAGCAACACGCCTGCTTGGATGCAGACAGTGTACGTTGGCCACTTACAGTACGCCCTATATCACAAGGCGACCGTTTTGTACCATTGGGTATGCACGGATCAAAGTTGATCAGCGATTTTCTCACAGACTGCAAATGTTCCCTTTTTGAAAAGCGCAACAAATTTGTCGTGGAAGATGCCAAAAGGCAAATCGTATGGCTTGTAGGGGAACGGATTGACAACAGATGTCGTATTGTATCTTCTACTCAGACTGTCTTAAAAATTGCTCTGCTTTGATAAGGTCTTCGGGCGTGTCTATACCGACTGTCTCGAAATCCGTAATGCCCACCTTGATTTTGTATCCATTCTGAAGCCAACGTAGTTGTTCAAGGCTTTCCGCCTTCTCAAGTGACGATTGGGGTAAGTGAGTTACCTCGTTCAGAACCTCTGTGCGGTAAGCATATATGCCCAGATGCTTGAGAAACGGATAATTTTGCAGCCATTCTTTTCGGTCTATTCCACGCACAAACGGAATGACAGAACGGGAGAAGTACATGGCATATCCATTGTTGTCGACAACAATTTTAGGAGAGTTAGGATTCTCAACAGCCTCCATATCAGTAAATCGCTTGCCGATAGTGGCGATTTGCGTACGATCGTCGGCAAAACATCCACAAATGGTTTGCAATTGTTCTTTTCTGACAAAAGGCTCGTCTCCTTGTATGTTGACTACAACGTCCCACTGACCATCTACCTTCCCCATAGCTTCCGCAATACGGTCTGTTCCGCTTTTGTGGTCAGAACGGGTCATCAGCGCTTTTCCTCCGAAACTTTCTACCGCCTTTACTATTCTTTCATCATCGGTTGCAACGTATGTGGCTTCCAATACGGATGCTACTTTTTCGTAAACATGTTGTATTACATATTTCCCGCCTAAAAGAGCCAACGGTTTTCCGGGAAAACGCGACGAGGCGAAGCGTGCAGGAATAATTCCTATAAATTTCATCTGATTCTGTTGTATGTTTTCTACAAAAGTAGGAATATTTTTTTTGGTGGCAATGTAATAATCGATTTTCTTTATGTTTCGAAAAACTAAATACGCCGTTTGACTCTATTATCCGCTTATCCTCGTGATTTTTTAAGTGAAATGTTCGTTTCCCATCGTTTTTCTTTGTATTTTTGCTTGACCAATGATAATACCAATAATATGGAAAAGCTAAGTTTAACCGTGAACATAAAGTGTTGTCAGATGGATGAATTACAGGCATCTGACGAAGAGTTGGTGCAGTGCGCCATGAAGGCGACAGACCATTCTTATTCTGGATATAGCCATTTTTGTGTGGGTGCTGCACTCCGCTTGGATGACGGACGTATAATTATCGGGGCAAACCAGGAGAACGCAGCTTTCTCCGCAACGCTATGTGCCGAACGCTCAGCCATATTCGCAGCACAAGCTCAATATCCTGAGCATCATATAGAAGCATTGGCAATTGCCGCCCGCAATGAAGATGGCTTTTTAGCGGATCCTGTTTCTCCTTGTGGAGAGTGCAGACAGGTGATGTTGGGAATTGAAGACCGATACAAGAAGCCGATGCGATTGTTACTGTATGGTACAAAATGCGTTTACTGTGTAGAACGAGCCTCGGATCTTCTTCCTCTTTCATTTGTTGATTCCTGCATGCGTTAGGAAAGTATCTGCAATTGAAATGGTTAAGAAATTATGCTTGATATATTTGTCGCATATAAATATTAATGCTACTTTTGTGTGGCGAGAAACAATCTCGGAAAATATTAATCTTTAATAAAGGATACAGATGAAACAAACAATTTTAGTGACAGGCGGTACTGGCTTTATTGGCTCACACACCACAGTTGAGTTGTTGCAAGCTGGTTACGATGTTGTCATTGTAGACAATCTCTCCAATTCTAAAATTGAGGTATTGGATGGTATCGAAAAAATTACAGGTATCCGTCCTGCTTTTGAGAACATAGATTTGAGAGACAAGGAAGCAACAGAGAACGTACTGAAGAAATATCCCAAAATAGAAGGTATCATACATTTTGCTGCGTCCAAAGCCGTTGGAGAGAGTGTGGAGAAGCCGCTTCTCTATTATCGCAACAACATTGTGTCGCTTGTCAACCTTCTTGAACTGATGCCGAAGTACAATGTAAAAGGAATCATTTTCTCATCCAGTTGCACCGTATACGGTCAACCAACTCCCGAGAACCTTCCTGTTACGGAGAATGCACCTATACAGAAAGCTCTTTCCCCATATGGCAATACGAAACAGATCAATGAGGAAATCATACAGGACTTCATTCATAGCGGAGCACCCATAAAATCGGTCATACTGAGATATTTCAATCCTATTGGTGCGCATCCGTCTGCACTAATAGGCGAGTTGCCCAATGGTGTACCTATGAACCTTATTCCCTTTGTTACACAAACCGCTATTGGCATCCGTAAGGAACTCAAAATTTTTGGCAACGACTACAATACACCCGATGGAACTTGCATCCGTGACTATATCTATGTCGTAGACTTGGCAAAGGCTCATGTCGCAGCCATGGCACGCGTGCTTGATCAAGAAACAGCGCCGATAGAGTATTTCAATATCGGTACGGGTACTGGCGTTTCCACACTGGAAGTTGTTGAAGGATTTGAAAAAGCTACCGGAGTGAAGGTCAACTGGATATATGCTCCACGTCGTGAAGGAGACATAGAGAAAGTTTGGGGAAATGTAGACAAAGCCAATAACATATTGGGATGGAAAGCAGAAACCCCGCTCGATGACGTATTGAGAAGTGCATGGAAATGGCAACTCAAACTTAGAGAAGACGGAATAATGTAATACGGCCTTTTCACTTTGGAAAAATACAAAAGGGAAAACTACGATGAATGGTTTTCTCTTTTTTTTATATGCCCAGATGATTTTGTGCCCAAATGAATATATAAACTGCGATGTTCCGGAATTTCCAGAGCATCGCAGTTTTTCAAATTATATCCTTATTAGGAAATGTTGTACTAGTCAAGCCACTTTACATAGCAGAAATCCTGGCGGTGGGGTAGGTTGGCATTTTTGGGGAACATACGTACACAACCTTTATATGCACCGGCGACATCGGGTTCGAACTCAACTTCAAAGGTATAGTTGTTGCCTTCATGTCCTACGACATTGAACTCACGTACGCGGAAAATGCGTTCTTCGCCTGTACTCTTGTCGTTCTTGATCGATACAAATTCGAGTCCGACGGCATCATTGAGTCCCTGCTCATCGATAACATAACGCAACTTGTAAACCTTACCGGTTTCTGCACCCATCAATACAGAGTCGTCCTTAGACACGACATGTATGCTATCCCAACGCTTTGCCACTTCTTCTTTCCATTCTGCAATCTCTTTAGCCAAACGGCAGCTGTCAGCAGAAAGTTTCTTGAAGCGGGCGGCCTCCTTGGTATAGAACTTGTCGTAATAGTCGTCAAGTTGGCGCTTCATGGTGTAGTGGGGAGCAATCGTTGCGATAGAATTCTTGATGGTTTTTACCCAACCTTCGCTATAACCCTTCTCGTTCTTGTCATAATAGAGCGGCTTGATTTCATTCTCAAGCAGACTGTAGATGGTAGCGGCGTCAAGTTGGTCTTGGTAGCCTTGGTTCTGGTAAGTACGCTTCTGAGGAAGTGCCCATCCAGCGCCTTTACGGTAGCCTTCAACCCACCATCCGTCAAGTACGGAAAGATTGACAACGCCGTTCATCTCGGCCTTTTCTCCAGATGTACCGGATGCCTCGAGAGGACGCGTCGGAGTGTTCATCCAAATGTCAACACCTGATACGAGTCGGCGGGCAAGCTGCATGTCATAATCCTCAAGGAATATGATTTTTCCGAGGAACTCCGGACGTTGGCTTATTTCGAAAATCCGTTTGATCAGTCCTTGTCCTGCACCGTCTGCCGGGTGCGCTTTTCCGGAGAAGAAGAACAATACCGGACGCTCAGGGTCGTTGACGATCTTTGAAAGTCTTTCCAAATCGGTAAAGAGAAGGTGTGCGCGCTTGTAAGTTGCGAAGCGACGGCAGAAACCTATCATCAAGGCATTGGGGTTAATACGCTCCAGAAGAGAAACGACACGCGAGGGGTCACCCTGATTCTTAAGCCATGTCTCAGTGAATTTTACTCGGATGTACTCAACGAGTTTCTTCTTGAGGGCCATACGGGTTTCCCAGATCTCGTCATCGGGAACGTTATAAATGGCATGCCATATTTGTTCGTTGCTTTGGTCTTCGATGAAATTCTCTTCGAAATACTTTGCATAGACCTTTCTCCATTCTGTGGCTGTCCATGTAGGGAAGTGTACACCATTGGTGACATAGCCTACGTGGTTTTCCTCGGGATAGTAACCCTTCCAAATGGGAGAAAACATCTGCTGGCTCACCCATCCATGGAGTTTACTTACGCCATTGACTTCCTGACATGTATTGCATGCGAAAACAGACATGCAGAAACGCTCGGAGTGGTCATCGGGGTTCTGACGGCCCATACCTATGAACTCATCCCATGAGATGCCAAGCATCTGGGGGTATCCGCCCATGTACTTACCGAAGAGGGATTCATCGAAATAGTCATGACCTGCCGGAACGGGAGTGTGAACAGTATAGAGAGAAGATGCGCGTACAAGTTCGAGAGCCTGATTGAATGACATTCCCTCTTTGATATAGTCACAAAGGCGTTCCAAGTTGCAAAGTGCGGCATGGCCCTCATTGCAGTGGTAAACATCCTTTTTGATACCGAGTTTCTTCAACATCAGAATACCACCGATACCAAGAAGAATTTCCTGTTTCAAGCGATTTTCATTGTCACCACCGTAAAGGGAGTGGGTGATGGGCTTGTCGTACTCGGAGTTCATCTCGTTGTCTGTGTCGAGCAGATAGAGTTTGATACGTCCGACATTGACTTGCCATACATAGGCATGGACTTGATAGTTCATATAAGGAACATCAACGACAACGGGATTGCCGTTCTCGTCAAGTACACGCTCGATGGGCAGAGAATTGAAGTTCTGGGCTTCATATTTGGCAATCTGCTGACCATCCATGCTAAGCGACTGGGTGAAATATCCATAGCGGTAAAGGAAACCTACACCGCACATGTCAACATTGCTGTCGGAGGCTTCTTTCATATAGTCGCCTGCGAGCATTCCCAGACCTCCCGAGTAAATTTTCAGTACTTGGTTGATTCCGTATTCCATGCAGAAATAGGCTACGGATGGACGCTTTTTGTTGGGCTTAACGTCCATATAGGCACGGAAGGACTTGTACACGTCCTTGACGCGTTTCATGATGGCCTTGTCCTTCACAATAGCCTCCTTGCGATCGTAGCTTAGACGGTCGAGGAGAAGTACGGGGTTGTGGCCGACCTCTTCATAGAGATCTGCATCGAGACTTTTCCACATATCCCGTGCCTCATAATTCCATGCCCACCACATATTGTGAGCTAATTCGTCCAAGCAATTCAACTGCTCGGGAAGTCTAGATTTGACTGTCAACTCTTTCCATTGCGGTTCGTTGGCGTAGTCAGCTTTAATCTTCATAGTTTGTTTGAATTGATGTATGATTGTTAGTGTATTCTCTTTTCTGCTTTTTGGAGCGCATAATTATAAGCGGAAGCATAATACTTGATGAATTCGCTCCACAATGCTTTTTTGGAAAGCATTTCAGCATTTTTTCTTGATTTACGGATCTCTGTTGGCGTAAACTGTGAGAATTCCATAATCGTTGTCTTGATGGCGTCTGCAACCTCAGAGAAATTGTAGTCATCACGGTGTATTACCTTTACACCATCAAGTATTTCACCATTATGGCCTATCGTGTTGTTGACCCAAAGGCCGAAACCTGCCAAATCGGTAGTAATACAAGGTACATGGAAGGCGATAGATTCCAGTGGGGTATATCCCCAAGGTTCATAATATGATGGATATATACAAAGGTCATTGCCCAAAACGATATCGTAATATTTCATGTCAACAATACCGTCATTGCCGATAAGGTAACTAGGAATAAAAATCACTTTGACTTTGTCGTCCGGACAGTTCCACATATTGAGATTTCGCAGCATTGCAAGTACATTGTCTCCACTCATATCGTGCAACCAGTGTGTAATCATTGGCGTTTCTAAGGGAGTGTCATAGGAATTATTGCTATTCATCCGTTCCGCCAAATCTTGACGCGGGCCAAACACCCAACCGGGGACCTCAACGAAAGCAATGACCTGACGGTCAAATGAAGCGTCGTCCTTGAGTCGTGACATCGCTTCAAGATACACGTCTATTCCCTTATTCCGAAATTCATAGCGTCCGCTTGTGCTGACGATAAGTGTATCCTCATCGAATTTGCATCCTGTAAGCGCATTGGCAAGCTTTAACAAACGCTTGCGCGCTGCTTTTCGTTTGGGAGAAAAAGCACGGCCTTGTGGAACAAAATCGTTGTCAAAACCATTTGGCAACACGAAATCAACAGGCTTGTCGAGTAATTCGGCACATTCCTTGGCAGTAATGTCACTCACTGTGGTAAAACAGTCAACGTTTGCTGCGGTCTGCTTTTCGATAGACTGTTTGCTCTGCATGTTCAGTTCGTCTGCCATTTGATCGCCGTTGTAAGCCCATAGATAATTGTACAATGGCTTATTGTTTCCGGCAATGCTGCGTCCGATACTTGTGGCGTGCGTTGTAAAAACAGTCGCGATTTGAGGAAGTTCGTGTTGAATGTACAACAGGCCGAGCCCCGTCATCCATTCATTACCATGATAAATGACCTTCTTGTCTTTTGCGATGCCAAACTTATAGAAACTTTCCACCACTTTAGCTGCAGCATAGGAGAACATTGACGCCTCGTCATAATCTCCATAAGCATGAAGGCTGTCAACCTTATACCATTCCCACATTTGGGTATATATATGGTCCTTTTCCTGATAGAATGGTGTAAAATCAACTAATATGGATATCGGGTTTCCTGGGATATTCCATCGTCCAATGCGTACAAGAAGACCCTCTTCTTGTGCACGCTTGTGCCAATCTGGAAACAATGTTTTATCTTCACAAAAAAAAGGACATTCCTTGTCCTTCCAACAGTCGGGACCTATGAACACAAGACCATCGCCCATTGTTTCATGCAATGTGCGCGCTCTTGTGGAAAGAACGGTGTATATTCCGCCAACTTTATTACATACCTCCCAACTCGACTCAAATATGTAGTCTGGAGTTAAATTGATATTTTCCATAAAAAGCGAATAGCGTTGCAAATTTACTATAATAATTGTAAAGGCCAAATTATTGGGTATTTATTTTTCCAAAAAGTACCCTTTTCTTGACGTATTTCATTAACTTTGCAACATGTCTACGCAAGCATTTGCATGTCTCTGTAGATAAGTTTAAGCTACTTTTGTTGTAATTAGATGATTATGAAAATACACTATCTGAAATACGCCTATTTGACGATTTTCTTTTCCTTCTTTTTCGGTTCTGTGCTGCCGGCCCAGAACAAGGATAAGTACTTTAACGGATATTTTTATAACTCTGAATATCAGGTGTATTTGAAAATAAACTTCTCTGATAATGATGTCGTTGTTGAGGGACAAGAAGTTTTTGGTGCATTGCCCGGTTATTTTGGCGCAATAAGGGATACACGCAAGTGGCTTATTACAGATGCCAAAAAGAAAAGTCAAAATGTTTACTCTCTTGGAATTACCAATGATTATGGAAGCGAAGACCTTGCGGCCACACTTCGGTATAATGGTGATGGAACTTATACTCTAAAGCAAGTGAGCGGAAGTCGAATAAAGATAGTAGTAAACAGGAAATGGGTGAAAATACCTGCAGAATTGATTTTTACGTATAAAGACAAATAAGGAGACATTAGATATGAGAAAAGCAGATTGTGGCACTTTCATAAAGATATTGTTATTGTCGTTTTCCCTTTGTTTTGGGAACGGAATATGTTGTGCACAACAATATAAGCCTTGTGTGTCGATACTCGGTGATTCCTATTCCACATATGAAGGATTCGTTACCCCGTCTACAAACGAGGTGTGGTACTACGCAAAACACGGTCAAAAGACGGATGTGGAATCTGTAACACAGACATGGTGGCATCTGCTTATCAACGAAATGGGCTATCGTCTCTGTGTCAACAACTCATATAGTGGATCCACGGTCTGTTATTCCGGTTATGACGGAAACGACTATTCTGCACGTTCGTTTCTTAATAGAATGGACAACTTAGGTTGCCCCGATATAATCTTTATCTTCGGTGCGACAAATGACAGTTGGGCAAATTCTCCGTTAGGCGAATATAAGTACGCCGACTTTACTTACGGGGATTATTATTATTATCGGCCCGCTTTGTCTGCCTTACTTCTACACATGCGGCAGCGCTATCCTAATGTTCGGCTTTATTTTTTGTTGAATGATGGCTTGAGGGACGAAATTAACCGATCGACAAAAAAGATTTGCCAATATTATAAGGTAAAATGCATTGAGCTCCATCAAATCGACAAAGTCAATGGTCATCCAACAACAAAAGGCCATTATCAGATTGCACAACAAGTGAAAACCGCAATTACAAATGATTCCGCAGCCTTGGAGTAGTGGACTATGCGGATTCGTTGCGAGCCTCCATCACGTCATTCTATAATACAAATCTGTAACCCAATGTAAACAGGAAACAATATTTTTTCGTTTTGTCACCAGGTATGTCATAAGTGTTTGTCAATCCTATATTGTATCGGGCATCAAGAATTACGTTCATGTATTCATAGGATATGCCTACAGGAATGGAGAGGCCAAACTTTTTGGGTGAAAAGTTTTTGTCAAACTTTTCGGTCGTTTCAGAAGGTTTCTTTCCTCCGCTTTCCTGTATCTCATAAGTCGTTTCATCCCATTTTATTTTTCCGTAGAGGCCAAAGTCTGCTTGTACGCCGGCGTTGCACGAAAAGTTTTTCGCAACATAAATCTGAGCCATTACAGGAACGCATAAATAAGACAAGTCTGCGCGCACATTCTGCATGCCAATACTTATCTTTTTATTTGAAGTCGTGTATTCAATACTGCTGTATTTGTTTCCTTGATTAGAATAATAGGCACCTATTGAAATTCCGACAGAAGATGTAGCCTGATACGCTATATCAAGTCCTCCTGTGAATCCCTCCTTGTATTTAGTATCCAATGAATTTCCGTCTACAGTGAACAGTTTGTCGTTCGTATTGGATATGCTAACTCCAATTTTAGGCAATATGGAAAACGTCCCCCTTTTCTGTTGTGCAGAAAGTGTGGTTGCGCTGAGGAAAATTGCGAATGTAACAATTGTCTTTTTCATATTCTTCTAATTGTGGTTGTGATGTTTGAGATATTTTTTTGAGATAATTCTGCGGTCCTTTCCAATCTAAACGAACGCTGACGGCAAATATTGTATGGCATTAATACAAAATCGGTTTGGATATTCCAAACGAATATTCAAACCGATTTTATCATAATTGGGTATAGGCGTGTTCTAAAAATTCCACGCATCATCAAAGCTGATTTTTAGAACACGCCTATAAAGAATGTTTCAGTCCTTGTTGGCCCGTTTGCGGGCTTGATGATCAAGGATGGATTTGCGCATACGCATATTCTTTGGAGTTACCTCTACAAGCTCATCTTCCTTGATATACTCGAGACACTCCTCCAGACTCATTACCGTCTTGGGGATAACGCGGGCTTTTTCATCACTTCCGCTTGCACGAACATTCGTAAGCTGTTTGGCTTTGGTGACATTTATGACCAGATCGTTGTCGTGTACATGCTCGCCGATAACTTGTCCTGCATACACTTCCTCTCCTGGATCGATAAAGAATTTTCCGCGATCTTGTAATTTGTCGATACTGTATGCATAGGAAGTACCTGTTTCAAGGGCAATCATGGATCCGTTGAGTCGGCGTTGGATTTCTCCCTTGTACGGTTGGTATTCCTTATAGCGGTGTGCCATGATTGCTTCTCCTTGCGATGCTGTCAAAACATTCGTACGCAAACCGATAATTCCACGTGAAGGAATATCAAACTCAATATCAACGCGGTCGCCCATAGTCTGCATGGAAGTCATCTCGCCTTTACGGCGTGTCACCATGTCGATCATCTTGGAAGAGAATTCTTCGGGTACATTGATTGTCAATTCCTCAATGGGTTCGCATTTTACGCCATCAATTTCTTTGTAGATGACTTGTGGCTGTCCGACTTGAAGTTCATAACCCTCACGGCGCATTGTCTCAATAAGCACGGACAGATGGAGCACGCCTCGTCCGCTTACAATCCATTTGTCTGTTGAATCTTCAAACGGGCGTACACGCAATGCCAAGTTCTTTTCCAGTTCTTTTTGCAAACGGTCATTGATGTGTCGGCTCGTAACAAATTTACCTTCCTTTCCGAAAAACGGAGAGTCGTTGATGGTAAATAGCATGCTCATTGTCGGCTCGTCTATGGCAATAGGCGGAAGCGGCTCTGGATTTTCATTGTCACAAATTGTATCTCCAATTTCGAAATTCTCCAGACCAACTACTGCGCAGATGTCTCCGCTGTGTACTTCTTCTACCTTTTTCTGCCCCATACCATCAAAGACATGAAGCTCTTTGATGCGCGTTTTTTCTTGGGTGCCGTCGCGGTGGCATATTGTGACAGGAAGGTTTTCCTTTAAAGTTCCGCGGTGTACGCGTCCTACCGCGATACGGCCCGTATAGCTACTGTAGTCCAGTGAGGTTATGAGGAGTTGCGGAGTACCTTCCAGCATCTTTGGCGCCGGTATCACTTCCACAATTTTGTCAAGCAAATAGTCTATATTGTCTGTAGGCTTATTCCATTCTTCTGCCATCCATCCATTTTTTGCAGATCCATAGACAACAGGGAAATCCAATTGGTCTTCAGTGGCATTGAGGGAGAACATAAGGTCGAATACCATCTCATATACTTCCTCGGGGCGACAATTGGGCTTGTCAACTTTATTAACTACTACAATAGGCTTTAATCCGATTTGAAGAGCCTTTTGAAGAACGAAACGTGTTTGGGGCATGGGGCCTTCGAATGCATCGACCAGCAATATACACCCGTCTGCCATATTAAGCACGCGCTCAACTTCACCGCCAAAATCAGAGTGTCCCGGAGTGTCAATGATATTGATTTTCACACCTTTCCAATTGATGGAAACGTTTTTCGAAAGAATTGTTATACCGCGTTCGCGCTCCAAATCATTGGAGTCTAACACCTGTCCGCTATTATCCTGGCCTTCACGGAATAACTTTCCTGCCAACATCATTTTGTCGACAAGGGTGGTTTTCCCGTGGTCGACGTGAGCAATGATTGCAATGTTTCTAATGTCTTGCATAATTACCTTAAAAAATCGTCTGCAAAATTAGTGAATTTTATCCATATAGCGCGATTTATGCGTGTAAATTTCATAAAACAGAAATGTTATAAAAACATCACACAGTCTGTTTGTAGTAAATTGTTTTGGTATCCGAATTTGGAATGCTTCCGATTAAATCGGCGAAACGGGACTGACAAAAAGTCTTGTACAAGTAAAAAAAATGGTATTTGTTTGTCAGTTTTTTGCATTTACACTAATTTTGCAACATTATCCCGTGCTAAATGCATCGTCTAATTATCGGTCTATTCTCAGCATGGTGGGACATACGGCTAAAGGAGCGGAGATAAGATGCCGATTGGACCTAATAGGCACACGGGTACTTCGTACTCCATTGAAATAATTATAATAATGCGTGTATTCTAGGCCACGCTTAAATCAATATGACAAGAAAAAAGAAACCATTGCCAATATTGGAAAATGTAACAATAGAAGCAGTAGCTGCCGAAGGCAAAGCCTTGGCTCACGTAGATGATATGGTGGTGTTTGTTCCATTTGTCGTACCCGGTGACGTTGTAGACCTACAGGTAAGGCGAAAGAAACATCACTATTGCGAAGCAGAAGTCATAAGATTTGTTAAGAAGAGCAACATACGACAACAACCCATGTGCGAACATTTTGGTATTTGCGGCGGGTGTAAATGGCAAAATCTTCCTTATGAAGAACAATTGAAGGCAAAACAAAAACAAGTCTTCGACCAGTTGTCACGGATCGGAAAAGTGGAACTTCCGGAATTTCATCCCATCATGGGTTCCGTAAAGACGCATGAATATCGAAATAAGTTGGAATTCGGATGTTCCAACAAGCGTTGGCTTACACGAGAACAAGTGGCGAGCGGAACGACTTTCGACAATATGAATGCGATAGGTTTCCACATCACTGGGGCTTTTGACAAGATCTTTCCGATAGAACGTTGTTGGCTTATGGATGATTTGCACAACCTCATTCGGAATTCCATTCGCGATTATGCCATTGAAAACAATTTGTCTTTTTATGATTTGAGAGAACAGCGTGGACTGTTGCGTGATATTGTTCTTCGAAATTCGAACTCGGGAGAGTGGATGGTCTTGATACAATTCCATTATGACCAGGAGGATGACGAGGATAAAGCGAAATGTTTACTTCAGTATCTTGTGGATAAGTACCCGCAAATCACCACCTTATTGTATGTAAACAATCAAAAATGCAACGATACATTCGGTGATTTGCCTATCTACACATTCAAGGGTAGGGGGTACATATATGAAATGATGGAAGATCTAAAATTCAAAGTAGGTCCCAAAAGTTTCTACCAAACGAATACGGAACAGGCCTATCATTTGTATTCAGTTGCTCGCGATTTTGCCGAACTGACAGGAGATGAACTTGTGTATGATCTCTATACGGGAACAGGAACAATAGCAAATTTCGTCGCAGGACACGCAAATAAGGTAATCGGCATAGAATATGTTCCTGAAGCCATCGAAGATGCCAAAATAAATTCTGAAATCAACCATATTTTCAATACCAGATTCTTTGCGGGCGACATGAAAGATATTCTCAACGATGCTTTTGTGGACAAATATGGTCGACCGGACGTTATCATCACGGATCCACCGCGTGCGGGAATGCATCCAGATGTTATAGACACCATACTCCATGCGCAACCTCGCCGCATAGTGTATGTAAGTTGTAATCCCGCGACCCAAGCCAGGGACTTGTCATTGCTGGACGCTGACTATAAAGTGACGGCGGTGCAACCTGTCGACATGTTCCCTCATACTCCACATGTGGAGAACGTCGTAAGATTGGATCGCAGATTGTGAATCGACAAACCTAATAACTAAATAAATCTATGATAATAAAAAAAACTTTGTTGTCGGGAGCCTTGTTTGGATTGACTCTAACGTCTCTTGCCCAAGAAAAAGCGGCTAAACTGACGGTCTTTAGTGACATCAAGTTCAGTGGGTACATAATGACGCAATACCAATATAGCGGGCAGCATGATGCTGAAAGCAATTCGTTCAATATCCGTATGGGGCGCTTGGCGTTGGAAGGGCGAGTCCTGAAGAATTTCTATTGGAAAGCCCAATTGCAAGTCAACGGAAACACTTCTACTCTGGGAGCATCTCCACGTGTAGTAGACCTTTTTATAGAATGGCAGAAATACACTCCCTTCAAAATAAAGGTGGGACAGTTCAAGCGCCCGTTTACCTTTGAAAACCCCATGCATCCGATCGACCAGGGATTCATGAGCTACGCCCAGTCTGTAACTAAACTGGCTGGATTCTCCGACCGCAGCGGTGAGCACGCCAGCAACGGCCGTGATATCGGTGTGCAGATTCAGGGTGATTTGTTGAAGAACGCTTTAGGACGCAATCTGCTTCATTATCAAGTAGGCGTGTTCAACGGACAGGGAATCAATGAGAAGGATGTAGACCAAAGAAAGGATATTATCGGCGGATTTTGGGTCATGCCTATTTCCGGAATGCGCATCGGTGCTTTTGGCTGGACAGGCAGTTATGCCAGAAAAGGCACATGGAATGAGAATACACCAAACGGTCAAGTCGTAGAACGTAGCGGAAAGCGTTCGTTGGCAAAAAATCGTTATGCCATAAGTGCCGAATACAAAGCCAATGACTGGACGTTTCGTTCCGAGTACATCCACAGCCAAGGTTACGCTTTCAAGACCACATATCAAAAATCTACAGACACAAAGGACTGCACATTGAACACTGGTATCGGCGACAAGGCCGATGGTATCTATGCTCTTGTTATCGCGCCTATCGTCAAGAACCGTATTCACGCTAAGGTACGATATGATTTGTATAGGCCAAGCGCAATGTGGAATACCGCAAAGACGCTATATGAGGTGGGAGCGGACTATGAATTTTCGAAAAATCTGAAATTAAGTGCAGAATATGCATTCGTCAATGATCGGTCCTTGTCAAAACACGATTACAACATGGTTGATGTAGAATTCGATGTGCGATTCTAAGGCCGCTGACACAAAAACTTCAACAATGAAAACAGACAAAGAGTTTACTCATCATCACCGCCATCACCGCCATTTAGACGAATCGGAAATTTTCAAAAACAAGAACCTGAAAGCAAAGCGGAGAAGACAGTATTTGAAAAGGCTTATGCTGATAACGCTTACATTGTTGGCGATAGCTGTTACGCTTGCTGTCTTTTATGCATATTTTATAGACAGACGTTCTTGATGATGAAATTATAGGAAATGGGCATGTCGTTGCAAGTATCAGCGACACGCCCATTTTTCATAAAAGATTGCATGGTTTCATGCATTTTTATTCTTAAGTAAAAATTTGGCCGTGATACATATTTTGACTACCTTTGCAGCTATTAAAAAGTAATATATCATATAAAAGTGACAATATAAATGGCTAAGAAATTTGCAGAGCACAATGGCCTAAACCTTACTCGGGTTAATTCGGACATATTGAAGTTATGGAATAAGAAAGACGTTTTCCATAAGTCCATAGAGGAACGGGAAGGATGTCCTCAGTTTGTATTTTTTGAGGGACCCCCATCTGCCAATGGTCATCCTGGCATTCACCATGTATTGGCACGTGCTATAAAGGATACTTTCAATCGGTATAAAACGATGAAGGGATTCCAAGTACATCGCAAGGCTGGATGGGATACCCATGGACTTCCCGTGGAATTGGGTGTAGAGAAGGAATTGGGCATCACCAAGGCAGACATTGACAATAAGGAGTCTGACAAATATATTTCTGTTGAAGACTACAACCGCAAATGTCGCGAGAATGTAATGATGTATACGGCCGAATGGAGAAAGCTCACCGAAGAAATGGGATATTTCGTGGATTTGGATCATCCTTACATCACTTACGACAACAAATTCATAGAAACACTGTGGTGGCTGTTGAAACAATTGTACAAGAAGAATTTTTTGTATAAAGGATATACAATTCAGCCCTATAGCCCTGCGGCAGGAACGGGATTGAGCTCCCATGAGCTTAATCAGCCTGGTTGTTACCGTGACGTAAAGGATACTACATGTACTGCATTGTTTGAAATTCTTGAACCCAAAGAAAGTTGGACATCCTGGGGCAAACCCTATTTTATGGCATGGACAACCACCCCATGGACATTGCCGTCGAATACGGCTCTGTGCGTTGGACCGACATTCAAATATGTAGCAGTACAGACCTATAATCCCTATAATGATGCCCCTGTTACTGTCATCATTGCCGAGACGCTGTTGGCAGCCTATTTGAATCCGAAGGGTAAGGATTTGCCATTGGATGAATACAAGCACGGGGACAAAATTGTTCCATACAAGATAATAGGGGAGTATACCGGACGGGAATTGGAAGGAATACATTACAAGCAGTTGATGCCTTGGGTAAAACCAACAGCAAAACTTGACGGTAATGCACCTTCATACGTTAAGGAGTATGCAGAATCTCATCCCGAAAAGATTTTTGAGGGAGAAAACGGGAAGGACAGTTTCGTTGAAATGGAGGATATGGCTTTCCGCGTTATTCTTGGTGACTACGTGACCACAGATGACGGTACTGGTATAGTACATATTGCACCGACCTTCGGTGCAGACGATGCCAAGGTGGCCAAGGATGCCAACATCCCGTCTTTATATCTTATCAACAAAAGAGGAGAAACGCGCCCCATGGTTGACATGGAAGGCAAATACTATACATTCGATGAACTTGACCATAATTTCATTTGCAAGTGCATTGATGAAAAAGCGTACACTCTCCACGCTGGTGACTATGTGAAAAATGCGTATGCTCCTCAATTCAATGTTGACGGAAAATACGACGAAGCGGCTGCTGCCAAATCCGAGGATTTGAATGTGACCATCTGCATGGAGATGAAACAGGCCGGAACGGTGTTCAAGATTGAGAAGCATATTCACAACTATCCTCACTGTTGGCGCACAGACAAGCCCATCCTATATTATCCGCTTGATAGTTGGTTTATCCGTTCTTCTGCGATGAAGGAACGGATGTCGGAACTGAACAAAACAATCAATTGGAAACCTGAATCAACAGGAACCGGACGTTTCGGAAATTGGTTGGATAACTTGAATGACTGGAATCTTTCACGTTCTCGTTTTTGGGGAACACCTCTTCCAATATGGACCAATGAAGATGGCGAACGCCTGTGCATCGGTTCCGTGGAAGAATTGTATGGGGAGATCGAAAAAAGCGTGGAATGTGGCCTTATGACGACCAATCCCCTCAAAGACAAAGGCTTTGTTCCGGGAGATTATTCGCAAGAAAATTATGATAGAATAGATCTCCACCGTCCCTTTGTGGATAACATCGTTCTGGTAAGCCCTACTGGCAAACCTATGAAACGTGAAAACGACTTGATAGATGTTTGGTTTGATTCGGGTTCTATGCCCTATGCCCAAGTGCACTATCCGTTTGAAAATCGCGAAACCATAGACAATCGTTTAGCATTCCCGGCTGATTTCATCAATGAGGGAGTAGACCAAACTCGCGGATGGTTCTTCACGCTACATGCTATTGCCACAATGGTGTTCGACAGTGTTGCGTTCAAGAATGTTATTTCATCTGGTCTTGTACTTGACGCTAAAGGATTGAAGATGTCCAAGCATTTGGGAAATGCAGTCAATCCGTTTGAAATGATCGACAAGTACGGTGCTGACCCAGTACGGTTCTATATGATGACCAATTCTGAACCCTGGGATAACCTGAAATTCGACCCCAATGGCGTGGATGAGATCCGTAGAAAGTTCTTCGGTACATTATACAACACCTACTCGTTTTTCAGTCTATATGCAAACGTCGACGGTTTCTGTTTTGAAGAGCAGGAAATCCCCGTCAACGAGCGTCCCGAAATCGACAGATGGATATTGTCAGTACTCCACACGTTGATAAAATCAGTGGTGCGTGAATTGGATGATTACGATCCTACACGCGCAGGAAGACTCATAGATACATTTGTCAACAACGATTTGAGCAACTGGTACGTTCGTCTGAACAGAAAGCGCTTCTGGGGAAAAGAAATGAGCAAGGATAAGCTCTCTGCATACCAGACACTTTATGTGTGTCTTGAAACTGTTGCAAAGTTGCTTGCACCTTTCGCTCCATTTTATGCAGACCAACTTTATTTGGATCTTACCCAAGCGACAGGTCGGGATAATGTAGACTCCGTACATCTCACGCGTTACCCGGAAGCTGACGAGAGTTTGATAGACACAAATTTGGAACAGCGCATGGAAGTTGCCCAACGAATTACGTCTATGGTATTGGCTCTTCGCCGAAAAGTAAACATAAAGGTTCGCCAGCCACTGCAGGCCATAATGATTCCGGCAACTGACGATAGCCAAAAGAAACTTATATCTGCAGTTAAAGACCTCATTATGAATGAGGTTAATGTCAAGGAACTGCGTTTCGTCGAAACTTCAGGCGTCTTGGTAAAGAAAGTTAAATGTAATTTCCGTACAATGGGTAAAAAGTATGGAAAGATGATGAAAGGCGTAGCGAATGCGATGTCTGAACTTGAACAAGAGCAGATTGCGGAGTTTGAGAAATTAGGCTTCATCTCAATCGACGTTGCAGGTCAATCTCTAAATGTTGACATCGCTGACGTAGAAATAATCAACGAGGACATACCCGGTTGGCTCGTTTCGAACGAGGGAAATCTGACTGTAGCGCTTGACGTGGAATTGACAGACGAACTTCTTAAGGAAGGAATGGCACGCGAATTGATAAACCGCATTCAAAATATGCGAAAGGACATGGGACTTGAGATTACGGACCGTATATGCGTAACCATCGCTCCTAATCTGAAAGTCGAAGATTCTATTTCAGTATACAAAGAGTACGTCAAAACCCAAGTTCTTGCTGACGAAATAACTATCGGAAACAATGATGGAGAAGAAATTGACTTTGACGATTTCAAACTCCACATCAAGATTGAGAAGTCCTAACTGAATGTGCTTAAGGGGAGGAATTGTTAGAGTTCCTCCCTTCAAAATACAAATTATTAACCAATCTATTAAAGCCATGGCAGAGAAAAAACGTTATAGCGATGAGGAATTGGAGGAATTCCGTTCCATCATCAATCACAAACTGAGTCTTGCTCGTCGAGATCTCAAGGCAATGACAATGCAATTGCGGAATGCTGACGGTAATGATGTCAACGACACATCTCCAACCTACAAAGCTTTGGAAGAGGGAAGTATGACGCAAACGAAAGAGGATCTTGTGCTAATGGCAAACCGCCAACAAAAATTCATACAAGGCCTCGAAGCTGCACTTGTGCGTATAGCAAACGGAACATACGGAGTCGATCGGATAACAGGAGAACTGATACCCAAAGAGCGCTTGCGCATTGTTCCTCATGCCACACTGAGCGTCGCTTCAAAGAATGCACGTAAAAAATGACAGGTAGTACAAATACGAGGAAAAGCTTTTTGAATGACGGTATCTTAGCTGTCATCATTATTTCCGTCATCTTAATAGTCGATCAGATTATCAAGATGACGGTTAAAACACATATGTGCTTGGGAGAATCAATAAGGGTGACTGATTGGTTCTTTATAGATTTCGTAGAAAACAATGGAATGGCCTATGGAATGACATTTTTCAACAAATTAGTTTTAAGTGTATTTCGCATAGTGGCAATATCCGCAATTGCTTATTACATCTATAAAGTCTTGAAGCAAAAGCATCGGACAGGGTATATTGTTTGTTTGTCAATGGTATTGGCAGGTGCCGCAGGCAACATTATCGATTGCTTGATATACGGACTGATATTTAATGCCTCCACATTCTACGACGTTTCGCAATTTGTACCTTGGGGGGAAGGATATGCATCCTTTCTGCATGGGAAAGTGGTAGACATGTTTTACTTCCCACTTGTTGTAACCACATGGCCTGAATGGGTGCCGATTTATGGAGGACAAGAATTTGTATTTTTTTCCCCTGTATTTAATTTCGCCGATGCATGCATCAGTGTTGGAGTAGTCTTGCTACTATTGTTTTATAGGAAAGATTTGGAATCTGTGGGTACAATATTTTCGATAAAGAAGAAACACAAATCCCATTCCAATCATGTATCTCAGCAAGATATTGAGAATTGAATTTAACGAGTTTGCTCAATGAAATATTTGGCAGTACTTTTTCTTTTGGCCCTATCCTTTATTGGTTGCAAGCCTTCCGTTCCTTCAGCATACATACAACCGGGTGAAATGGAAGATATATTGTATGAATACCACCTTGCTGAAGGTATACAAGTACATAATCATGAAGGAGGAGATACTCTCTCATTATTATCCTATAAATCTAATATTCTGAAGAAACATGGATACACGGTAGCAGAATTCGACTCATCAATGCTATACTATACCCGTCATACCAAATTGTTGAGTGACATTTATGTGTCGTTGGCCGATAGGCTAAATAAGGAATCTGTTGCTCAAGGTTCAACGGTAAATGAACTTAACAGATACGGCAATATTTCTTCCAGTTCTGATACTACAGATATTTGGTCTGGAGAAAGAGCATTCGTTATCTCGCCATATCGTGCAACAAATCAATATTACTTTGAAGAAAAGGTTGATACATCATTTCATAAGGGTGATTTGCTAATGTTGGATTTTGATACGCAATTTATCTATCAAGACGGCTTACGCAATGCAATAGTTGTGCTTGCAGTAACGTTTACCAACGATAGTATCGCAACCCAGACGATACATGCATCTTCTTCTTCGCACTATCAATTGCAAATAGGCGATGACGAGCTAGGAATAAAACGCATACGCGGATACTTCATGCTTGGCAGCAATGGAGATATGTCCACGACAACGCTCAAAATGCTGATTGTTTCCAACATTTCTTTTATTAGGATGCATCGGACAATCAAGCCTGCAAACAAGTCCAAAGAGGAGGATGCCAATATCAAAGACACGCTAATCCGTAACAAAGAGTTTGTGCAATCCGAACATGCAGACGAACAGCGAATAACGGCAAAACCTCTAATACAAGGTAATTTACGAAGAAGTAAATGATGGAAAACCATTTTAGAAAGATCGCCGCACATCGTATCAAGTTCACCAATGGTGACACTGCTTTACTGTCGGTTGTATTCATCAAAGGCGACCAGGTCGTAGCCATCCAACCGCTGAAGTTGGAAGAAGCGTCAACGGAATGGTTACCGGGAACGATACTTATAGAAACAGACAATCAAAACATTCCCCACGCACTGTATAAGGGGAAACGTCTGACAGAAACAAGATGACTATTATAGAAAATTTCAAATAAAACAATATTATTATGTTAAGTTTAGACCAATTAGAGGACAAATTGATTGACCTCGCTTTTGCAGAAGACATAGGCGATGGTGACCATACAACATTGTGCTGTATCCCGGAAGACGCTATGGGAAAATCGCATCTCCTGATCAAGGAAGATGGCATTCTTGCCGGAATTGAAGTTGCCAAGAAAGTATTTGCCCGTTTTGATCCTACAATGAAAGTAGAAGTTCTTATTCAGGACGGGGCAACAGTAAAGGTTGGTGATATCGCGATGATTGTGACAGGCAAAATTCGTTCTTTGTTGCAGACCGAGAGACTAATGCTGAATATTCTGCAGCGCATGAGTGGCATTGCAACCATGACTCATCGCTATGTAGAACGCCTTCAGGGTACAGGTACAAGAGTTCTTGATACGCGCAAGACAACCCCAGGTCTGAGAATGCTTGAAAAACAGGCTGTAAAGATAGGCGGCGGAACAAACCATCGGATTGGACTTTTTGACATGATATTGTTAAAGGACAACCATGTCGATTTTGCTGGTGGTATAAGCAATGCTATCAATCGCTGCCACGAATATCTCAAGGCAAAAGGGCTGGACTTGAAAATAGAAATAGAGGTCCGCAATTTTGATGAGTTGCAGCAAGTATTGCAGTGTGGAGGCGTTGATAGAATTATGCTCGACAATTTCTCAGTTTCCGACACAAAGCGTGCCGTTGAAATAATAGACCATAAATATGAAACGGAATCCAGTGGTGGCATAACGTTTGATACGATACGCAGCTACGCCGAATGTGGAGTAGACTTCATCTCTGTTGGTGCGCTGACCCATTCAGTAAAAGGTCTGGACATGAGCTTCAAGGCTTGTTGACATAAATTTCTTCATAGGCGATGAAAAGACTTATAGTATTTGCGATACTTTTATTATCCATAGTGTATGGGTATGCTTGCACCAATCTTATTGTCGGTAAAAAAGCAAGTGTAGACGGGGCTGTGATGTGTTCTTACAATGCTGACAGCTATGGAGCATTCATGAAACTCTGTCACTTCCCTGCAGCGCATCATTCAAAAGGAGAGATGCGCAAAATCTTTGATTGGGATACAAATGTCTATCATGGTGATATACCCGAGGCAGAAGAGACCTACAATGTTATTGGCAATATTAACGAGCACCAAGTAACAATAGGTGAAACGACATTTACTTGTCGTGAGGAAACCATTGATACGACCGGAATTATCGACTATGGCTCACTCATTTATATTGCGCTTCAGCGTAGTCGCACTGCACGGGAGGCGATACATGTAATGACTTCTCTTGTCGAGCAATATGGTTATTGCTCAGAAGGGGAGACCTTTACCATTTGCGATCCCAATGAGGCTTGGATTATGGAGATGGTAGGAATGGGGCCTGGGTCAAAAAGTGCGGTCTGGGTAGCACGCCGTATTCCAGACAATGCGATATGTGCACACGCCAACCAAAGCCGTATAGGACGTTTCCCGCTCAATGACAAAAAAAATGTAATCTATTCAAAAAATGTCATCAAGTATGCCAAGAAACAAGGATGGTATACCGGGGCAGATTCCAATTTCTCTTTTAAGGATGCCTACGCACGTCCTGATTTCGAAGGACGACGCTTTTGCGAAGCGCGTGTATGGTCTTTCTTTAGGCATTTCGATGATTCTTTTGACAAATATCTACCGTGGGCTCTTGGACAGGATCCAAATGCCGAAGACATGCCTTTGTGGATTGTTCCCAATAAAAAATTGAGTGTCCGCGACGTTGAAAATTGCATGCGCGACCACTACGAGGGAACAGCGCTTGCCATAGACAGCACAGATATCGGTGGTGGAATATGGCAAATGCCTTACAGACCTTCTCCATTGGTGTTCAAGGTAAATGGCGTCAAGTATATAAATGAACGTCCAATAAGTACTCAGCAAAGTGCATTTACATTTGTTTCTCAGATGCGTTCGTGGTTACCGCGTGAAATCGGCGGCGTGCTTTGGTTTGGTAATGATGATGCCAACATGGTTGCCTATACTCCGGTCTATTGCGGCAATACAGTACAACCCGAATGTTATAATACACCAGGAGCAGACGATGTAACATTCTCTGACAAAAATGCATTCTGGGTATGCAATTGGGTCAGCAATATGGTTTATCCACGATACGAACAAATGTTTCCTTCTCTGAAAACAGTTCGTGACAGTCTTGATGCCAGTTATGCAGCCTTGCAGCCAACATTCGAGGCCAAAGTGTTGGAATTATACAACAATGACAAGTCCGCCGCTTTGAAAATGCTCAATGATTACAGCAATGAGAAAGCTGCGCAAATGTTGTCGCGATGGAAGACATTGGCAACATATCTTATTGTGAAATACAATGACATGGTTGTAAAACCCGAAGAAAACGGCCATTTTAAACGTACAAAAACAGGTTTGGGTGCTCCTGTAGTACGTCCCGGATATCCGTCATCCTTTGCAAAGAAGCTTATCGACGAAACAAAGGACAAATACAAATACGTGCAGTAATAAAATATCCATTTACTCCAGTCCTGTTGGGTTGGAGTAAATGGATAATCTTTTTTAGTGCGGTAAAAACGCATTATTTCTGCAAGTATCCTCGTTCTATGTTGTTTTCTTTAATCTTTCCATGCTGAATTCACATCCACAATACTGTTGGTTGTAGAAATTGTATTCTTTGATGATTGCAGCCCTTCTCTCTGTCAATCCACCTTTACGCCAATTATGTTTCCACCAGTATACATCTTCATAAGGAGATACGGCATAGTCGCCGGCGCTTTCTATTTGTACGAGACTTTTCCATCGTGAGGAAGCCAAGGTCGTTGTGATGACCTGAAAACCGTGTTCGCTTGCATACCTTGCAGTATCGCGCAATCTTGTCTTGAAACATTCAAGACAACGTTTCCCTCGCTCCGGTTCATCTTCAAGGCCTCGTATTGTTGCCAGCCAATCATCATGGTTGTAGTCGGCCTCTACAAAGTCAATGCCCAGCGACTTTGCATATCGCATGCATTCGTTTCTTCTGATAACATATTCTTCCCTCGGGTAGATATTCGGATTGCAATAATATATTGTGGGACGAATGTCGTGCTGCATCAGACACTCTATAATAGCGGACGAGCAGGGGGCACAACATGTATGTAGCAATACGTTTTTCGCATTCCCGGGTACAATCAAGTCGATTTTATTCTTATTTGGCATTGTAAGAAAAATAAACATTCCGAAAGACAGAAATCCTATCTTTCGGAACGCATGTTGTATCTCGTGAAACTTTACTGAGTATATTATTTGACGGTTCGGGGAAGGTGGAATTCATACGAGCGGTCAAATACCTGACTGACTTTGTTGATTTCCAAAAATGTCGTTCCTCCGTTTTCTCCAATGCTTCCACTCATGTATGCAATCTTGTCATCTTGGGTGATGTATCCCTTTTGCCGAAGCATGCGCAATGCGGCAGAGAAAATATACTCAGGCGACATGTGCTCTTTCTGGTAAATGGGGGTGACGCCATAACTTAGGTTGAGCCATCGTTGCGTTTTCTCACGGTAGCATATCGCGAGTATCGGATTCGGTCCCCGGAAGGCAGCCAAGTGACGAGCGGTTTCACCTGTCTCACTATCGGTGATAATGCCTGCCACACCTAACTTTCGCGTTGCATCTATCGCAGCATGGGCCAGGAACTCTCTTTGCGTACAGTTTTCGTTCATGGGAATTTCCATGTCACCCAAAGCGGCTCTGTCATGCTCCGCCTGCTCTGCAATAGCGGCCATGGTTTGCACGGCCTCAAGAGGATATTTTCCGCTTGCCGTTTCACCGCTCAGCATAAGGGCATCGGTGTTCGAGTAAATGGCGTTAGCAATATCCGTTACCTCAGCTCTTGTTGGGCGAGGATTCTTGATCATTGTGTGAAGCATCTGCGTGGCCACAATTACGGGTTTCTTCTTTGTGACACATTTATGTATGATTTGCCGCTGAATACCCGGAATCTTTTCAATGGGTACTTCGATACCCAAGTCTCCACGGGCGATCATTATACCATATGAAGCGTCAATGATTTCATCGATATTGTCAACCCCTTCTTGGTTCTCTATTTTGGAGATGATTTTTATATCACTTCCGCGTTTGTCAAGTATATCCTGGATGACCTTGACATCGTCTGCAGAGCGCACGAACGAGTGGGCAATAAAATCAATGTCTTCGTCTATAGCCAACTCTATATTACTGATGTCTTTAGCCGTGAGTGCGGGCAAAGCGATGTGCTCTCCTGGGACATTTACACTTTTATGCGCGCCCAACACACCGTCATTTTGTACTTGGGCGATAAGCATAGGACCATCTGTAGCAATCACTTTCATACATAACTCGCCGTCATCAAAAAGAACGTCATCGCCTATTTTCACGTCTTTGGCAATGTCAATATAAGAGACGCTTATAATATCATGAGTGGTGTCACATTCAGGTCGGCCAAGTATCTTTACCATTTCTCCCTTTGTGTAGGTTATAGGAGCATCGACATTTGTCGTTCTTACTTCTGGTCCCTTAGTGTCTATCATCAAAGCCAAATGAGGGGAAACGGTTCTTACGTTCTTTATTATTGTGCGTATACCATCGGGCGTTGCGTGCGCTGTATTCATTCGAACAACATTGATACCAGCAAAGAAAAGTTTGCGGATAAAATCAACGTCACAACGTCTGTCACTGATTGAGGCTACAATCTTGGTCTGTTTCATAACAATCTTATTCCTTTATTTATATTTGCTGAGATACAGCCTATCTTATGCAAAGATAAGAAAAAAAGAGATACGAAACGAGAAATACGGCTCAAAAACTCATGTACAAAGAAGTTATACGTCAAAGATAGTCTGTATCTCGATTTCGCTGAGAATTTCAGGGTTAATCGTCAAAGCTACTTTTCCGTTGGTGCTGATTTCTAATTTTGTCCATAAAGCTTGTTTTCTTTGACAAGGCTGCAACAGAAATGATTGAACTTATTGCCACAATAATTAAAGACATGCCCCAATACACATATTTGGATGAAGCCAATGTGACCGTATAGGCAGCAATGCCGAGGAACAATTGAATTGTGAAATACGTAAGCGAAGATTTGCTGAAACGGAATTTGTAACGGATACGGTAATAGATGTAGACTCCGACGACTTCCACCATAGACGCCAAAGACATTGCGCAACCAGCTCCCCACAGGCCAGCTGAAATAAATCCCAATATGACGGAAGGAGCCAATACAAGGTTGCTCAACAATTCCATCGACATATAGACTTTACTTTCACCTCTTGAAAGGGGAATGTATTCAAGAGGAAGATAGACTGCACGCATATACAACGATAGTGCAGCAATCTGTACCATACCCATGACGGGCAAAAATTTACCACTATATAGCAGCGGTAACAAGATGGGCATTGCAACAATAAATATGACCAAAAGCGGAGAAAGTATCAAAAGTGATACTTCTATCTGCATGTTTACAACGTTGTTCATATTGCGTCCGATAGACGGAATGGCCGACAGTCGTGGAAAGAAATCCGTCTCCATGGCGGAAAACACCATGCCCGCGTAAGTAAAGACCATCATATAGCAAGCATTGTAAAGGCCAACCGTTTCCTCATTCCCGACATTGTTGAGATACGACCTGATAGCAAATTCAGAACCGCTTCCAATGATTCCTGCAAATACGAAAGCTACACCCACTCTCATAATGCCCATACCCTGCACTAATGTCTTATGGTCAAAGCAAAATCGCCATGGATAAAGCCGTAATGAATAATAAAGGGTGCATCCCGCTTGGCCGAGTGCTATCAAAACAAGCGACGGCACAATTCCGCTCATACCAAACAGATAGTATATGGGAATTGAAACGAGAAGTGAGAAAACAACCCCATAAACGGAAATCATTGCAATTTTACGCAATTGGCGTGTGGCTTTCAATATCGCAATTTCTCCTCCCATTATTGCGGTCAATGCTACAATAGGGGAGAGAAATACGAACTGCAACGTGTGGTCTCCCCATGAGAAGGTCCATTTATTAAGTAGCGGACTTATCAGTATGCAGATGCCCAATCCTGCAATAGCCGTCAATAGACTCCATGCTCTGATAACGTCTATCGTATGATAAACTTCATCTGGAGTTTTATTCTCGTACGCCTCGGAAATCTCTCTCGTGGCACTCATGGGCAAACCGAGATTGCTAGCGTTTTCCAAAAGCGACATGGAGGACGTGAACAGTGATACCAAACCCATTCCTTGTGGCCCCAGTATCATTGCGACAAACTTGTTGCGTACAAGTCCTATAAGAACGTTCAACACCTGTACGCTTCCAAACAGACTTGTATATTTGAGTATATGAGAATAGCTCTCCCGTTTTTCCATCTGAAAAAATAACGTGATATAATTCTTTTTATTATTTTTGCAAAAAGAAAGTTACAAATCTGATCCCCCTTATGGAGAAAGTTCCACAGAAAAGCACCCAATCAATACTTGTATCCTTCATTGTCACAACGTATAATCTTCCCATAGAATTGCTTAGAGCATGCTTGTCAAGTATTCTCTCTTTGTCGCTTGGCGAAGACGAAAGAGAAATCATTGTTGTTGACGATGGATCGGAAGTATCTGTAGCCAATGACATGCTTGACGTACGCGATAATATTATCTATGTCAGACAAAGAAACCAAGGATTGTCCGTTGCCCGAAACACAGGCATTCGTATGGCGACAGGACAGTATATACAATTTGTAGACGGTGACGACCTGCTTTTGCAGGCGCCCTACGAACATTGCCTTGATCTTGTTCGCTTTCACAATCCCGACATCGTAATTTTCGAGAGCACGAAACAAGAACATGCTGAGGTGCAGTTTTCGTATGACGGGCCACAGACTGGAAGTAGTTTTATGCGTAGCCACAACTTGAGAGCATCCGCCTGTGGGTATATATTCCGTCGGTCACTGATAGGAAATAACCTTCGTTTCCTTCCGCATGTCTATCATGAGGATGAAGACTTCACCCCGCAAATTTTCCTTAGAGCAGAGCGGGTATTTTCAACAAAGGCACTTGCCTACTTTTATAGAGTTAGGGATGATTCCATAACCAACTGTCAGGATGAAAACCACATATCCCAAAGACTTGAGGATACCGAGAAGATAATTTTCCATCTACAATCATTGCTGGATACGATACCCGAAGCAGACAGACCTGGATTAAACCGTCGCATTGCCCAACTCACAATGGACTATTTATATAACATTATCAAAAACACACATAGCAAGTCACGTCTGGATGGCGCAATCAACCGCTTGAGTGAAAGGGGACTGTTCCCTTTACCGGACAAGAAGTATACTCAGAAATATGAACTTTTCAGAAGAGCCATAGACAATAAGCTACTTCGCCGGATGCTATTATTCGTTGTAAAGTGAAATGAAGATTCTACTTGTTGGTGAATACAGCAATGTACATTGGACACTTGCTGAAGGATTAAGGGTATTGGGACACGAGGTGACCGTATTGTCTAATGGCGATTTTTGGAAAAATTACCGTCGAGACCTTTCACTTGTCAGAAAACCTACAAAAATAGGCGGAATCTGTTATCTGACGCATCTATATCGTTTGCTTCCCCAATTACGAGGGTATGATGTGGTACAGCTTATCAATCCAATGTTCCTGGAGTTGCAAGCAAAGCGTATTTTGCCTTTTTACCGTTATCTCCGGAAGCACAATGGAAAAGTGTTTTTGTGTGCGCTTGGCATGGACTACTATTGGGTCAATATGTGTTCTTCTGTTATGCCACTACGATACAGCGATTTCAACATAGGAAAGAATTTACGAACCAATGAAGACGCAAAAACCGAACGGTTGGATTGGATCGGCACAGAAAAGGAATATATCAATAAATACATTGCCAATGATTGTGATGGCATCATCACTGGCCTTTATGAATACTGGGCATGCTACAAACCGAATTTTGGAAGGAAAACAACTTTTATTCCTTTGCCAATCAAAAGGTGTTGGGCAAATGACAAGGTAGTTTCCTCTTGTTCGCAGTCGTATCCTATAAGAATATTCATCGGTATCAACAAACAACGGAACGCTTATAAAGGAACGGACATCATGTTGAGCGCAGCACAAAACATTGAAAAAAAATACCCTAGACGAGTGGAACTTGCCAAGGTTGAATCCGTTCCGTATCATGAATATTGCAAAATAATGGAAGGTTCTGATGCAATTCTTGACCAATTATACAGTTATACGCCTTCGATGAATTCCTTGCTTGCTATGAGCAAAGGTATAATTTGCATAGGAGGAGGAGAACCGGAGAACTATGAAATTCTGAACGAGTATACGCTTCGGCCCATTCTGAACGTAGAGCCAAGTTATGAAAGCGTATACTCGGTTTTGGAGAATCTCGTATTGCATCCCGAATGTGTTCAGCAGATGAAATCGGACAGTATTTCCTATATCCGTAAGCACCATGACTTCGTCAAGGTGGCCCAACAGTATGTAGACTTTTACACATCCTTCGGAGCGCTTTGATTCTGTTGAGGATAATTGTCAATAGGGAAGGGTTACCGGATATTCAGGATTGTCGACATGCTCCTTTCTTATGGCATCTGTCAATTCCTTGACTATTTCCGGATAATTTTGACTTAGATCATTGTCCTCATGTATATCGTTTGACAAATTGTACAAATGCGGCACTCCATGTATGACAACCAATTTCCAGTCACCTTTGCGAACTCCTATTTGGTCGGTTTCCGAAAATTCCCAATACAGATATTCGTGCTGTTTCTGCAAATTGTCCTGTCCCAAAAGGGTAGGGGCGATAGATATTCCGTCAAACCTATCAGTGTTTTGTTTATTGCCAAATTTTTTCTCATAATTTCTTATTCCTATCAGATCGCAAAATGTTGGCATGAGATCATAGAATGCAAATGAAAGATCCCTTGTTGTCTTCGACGCAATATTTCCTCCCCACGCTATAAACGGAACACGTATTCCGCCTTCATAGCATTGGCGCTTCAGTCCTTTCAGTTTGCCATCCCTTCCGAAATATTCAGGATCAGCTCCGCCTTCCTCATGAGGTCCATTGTCACTTGTAAAAAATACAATTGTATTTTTATCCAAACCTTTCTCTTTCAGTTTAGCAAGGATTTCACCCACATATTGGTCTAGACGGGTTATCATAGCTGCAAACTGCGCATGCGTGTGTTCCACGGCGTTATATCGTGATCCCTCTTGTCCTCCCCATGTCTTATCCTCAAAGAATTTCTCTTCATAGTATCGTACTATGCTATCGTCCGGTTGACTCAATTCAGCATGGGGTAGGGTATAGGTAAGGAATCCCACAAACGGATGTCTCGAATCCTGCTGGTCTATCCACTGCATTGCCTTTTCGTGTATCAGATTAGCAGAATATTGTGTCCGGTTCTTATATTCTTCACCAAACATGGGATAATTGATGTTCTCACGAAGAACGTCTCTTACAACTGCCGTATCTCCCATCTCCTTACTGTATCTATTCAGAAAATTGGGGTAATACAGATGAGCCTGGAATTGACAAATATACCCATAAAACTCGTCTATTCCTCGCTTGTCCGGTGTGGATACAGAATTTTCATATCCTCCGGCCCATTTGCCAAACAAGGCTGTGCGGTAGCCTTGAGATTTGAATATTTCTGGGAGGATAACATGGTTCGGATCATAGGGTTCCTGTCCGACCACAGCATAGTCTGCATTATTGCCATACATGATGCATGGCGCATCTTTCCAGTACTCCTTGTTTCCCCGCACATGTGTGTGCCCTGTATGTTGACCGGTCATCAGCGTTGCTCGAGATGGGGCACTGACGGGCGCACCGGCGTAGGCCTGTGTGAAGCGCATACCCTCCTGGGCCATACGGTCTATATTTGGAGTCTTGATGAACGGTTGTCCATAACAGGCCAAATCACCATATCCCATATCGTCACATAGAATGAAGATAATATTGGGGCGTGATGTTTCGGTTGCCGGAAATAAGGGTTGCGTGAGTATTATGCCCAATCCCGTAAATACATATTTCTTTTTCATAGATTTGGTTATCTGTTGTTTCGGTCAGTAATTGCTTTTATTTTCCAATTTATTTCTCCCCGGAAATTAGCGTATCCGTATCAGTTGATAGCCGACAAGTCGATCTGTCCGTTCTCCTTGTCCTCTGTAGTATACCAAACACTGATAGGTATTTTCTGTCTGGTAAAAGTTTCCTTCACTTGGCAGAGGAAATATCTTCCCTTGCGCATCTTTTGACAAATATCGATAGGAATAATAACCTTGCTTCAGCAATAATCTTTTTTCATAGCAATGCAACAGACTATTGTATTCCATTTCGTAGTCTTCTGTCAGTTGGTCATTGGTCCATTTTCCATTGAGATAGACGGAATATGTCTGACGGGGAATTTGTAATTGGAAATGAACCCAAACATATTGTGATGCGTAGTCATTCTCGATATTGTCGCTATTGCGTATATAAAATGCTCCGTTGGCATCCTCGTCATAAATATAGTTTGGCCTTGGCTGATCTGGCCATACATAAGCATGATATTGTTTGCCATCCCATCCTATTGATTCCAGGCCCATTGTAGTGTGCGACACGTCAAGGACTTCAAACTTGCGATACTCGTTGCCTGCCTCAAAAATCAAGTCTCGGTTGTGAAACCATTGAAGGCCTGAATGCGAAATCGTTTGTGGGGTAGGGTCATTGACATGCATTATGGTTGATCCGTTCTGGTATATCCTGCATGAAATTTGTGCGGTTGGATTTGTCACCCTCAGACCACCATAGTCTAGTGCCATATTTATTTGCTGGTGTTTCTCGTTCACATCAATGTCCGTATTGGACGTTGCCTCCATTCTAATCGAAACAATTTGGTCTACGATACCGAAACATGCAACTGCTGCAATGTCTTTGGTATTCTCGTCGTATATCACAACGCGATAGTTGCCGGGCATCTTAAGTTTGCATTTGTCATTCGGAAATGCAATTGTATAGTGGGTATACAGTTCGTTGGTATTTATTGATTCCGAGAAATCATCGATCAGATTACCGTCAGAAAAGCCTTCACAATAGTCGCTAGGGAATAATTCTGAAGAAGCATTCCAGTTGGCATCGCAATGTTCTACTCTATAGGCATAGCGTTTGTATTCGTGGCTCATGTCATCAAAAGAAACATTGATGCAATCCTGTCCTCTCAAATCAATAATTGGCATTGACAACCAATCATCTCCTGCGACAACCTGTAGCGTAGAGATTGATGGGGAAATGACTTCATTGTTCTGGCCTTTGACCAAAGAGGAGGTCAGTAACAAGGCGGTCACAGAAAGGGCAATTCTATACACTGTTGACATATTGGCCGTTATAGATCACATGTGAGTTTTACATTAATCTGGCGTCCTGTCAGATAGTTGGGTACTGCATACTGCTGTCCCGTAACATCGGTTACCCAATAATAGGAATTGACATTGCTGATACCAAAAAGATTCAAACAGACCAACCCCAGCCACATATCTTTTATGTAGCGTCGTTTTTCACTATTGCCACCAATGAGACGATATGCCATACCAATATCCACGCGCTTGTATGCCGGTGCCCGGAATACATTGGATTCCAATTCCTGATGAGGAGCAGAGAAGGGAAGACCGTCTGCAAAAGCAAGTTTCAAAGACATTTTCCATTTCTCGGTTCCGGGGAAATAGTCCGTAAAAAAGAGGCTGACTGCATACCTTTGATCAGTCGGCAATGGTATGCTTTTACCATTGAGGTTCATCTTTGTATTCATCAGGGACAGACTAATCCAAGAATCTGCTCCAGGCACAAATTCTCCAAACAATTTCATGTCCAATCCCGCAGCATGGCCGCTTGCTATATTTTTACCATAATATACTACCTTAACATTGCTGACGCTATAGGGAACAAGATTGCCCATTGCCTTATAGTATGCCTCCATGGTAAACTTAAACGGACGGTCCTTCATTTTGAAACGATAGTCGAGTCCGGCAATAAAGTGAATAGAGCGTTGACTTTTTGCCTTGTCATTGAGATTGGCATAGACAACACCATTGTAGGTAGTTGTATCTCTTATTTCCTTGAAGAATGGCGCTTGGTAATACAAGCCGGTAGCCAATCTGAATGTCAGGTTGTTGTTGAAGGCAGGTATTATACCAAGCGACACTCTTGGACTAATAATGGATTCTCCAGTAAAACTCCAACGACTGAATCGAACACCATAGTTCAACGTGAACAGGGTATGCTCATGAGGACTTGTAAAGCGGTATTCATCTTGAAAATAGGCTTCAAGACGTGAGGCGTGCAGACGGTTTGTTGCCCTCATGCTATACATCATATAAAGGTCATTGCCTGTATGCGGAACACTATATCCACTAGAATCACGCATTTCATATTCTACAGAATTCTCGACAATGTTTTCTCTTCTATATGAGAATGCCGCTTCGAGATTATGTTTCTTGACCTTTGTATTTAGCAAGAGTTTTACGTTTATAACGTTTGCTTTCAGATAGTTACGGGCGTGTTGGAAATATGTTCCCACACCTAAATTTTCACTGGTTTCCGTCTGAGTCAGCCAATATTGTCCCTGTATGTCATACTTTTCCTGTTCTTTTGTGGAAAATGCGGATGTGATGAGAGACAACGCTGTGTTTTTCCCAAAATTGCGTTTTATACTCAGTGCGCCGAAAAAGGTTCTGAAAACGTCCTTTTCCTGACCGTCGAAATATACTCGGAACGACTTTACGCTTTCTAATGTACCGAAACTTGTTTCGCGGTCACTGGGGACAAAATCATAATGATTGTCCGATATATTTCCCAAGAAATCGATTTGCCATCGCTCATTGGGAGTAAAGCTCAAATATGTCTGGTAATCTATAAAGCAGGGCCGATATTCACCTTTGGTATCCATGCTGCCCAGCAGGTAGCGAGTTGTTTTATAGCGGAGTGCATTGCTCCATGCAATTTTTTTATTGCTAAAACCCACGAAGGCACTTGCTCCTAGCATGCTTGCAGTAACAGACGCTTCGATTTTTTTCGGTCGACGGTAGGTGATATCAAGGGCAGAAGACATCTTGTCTCCGTATTTTGCAGCGAATCCACCTGTAGAGAATGATATCTTGTCTACCATATTCGGATTTATAATGGACAGGCCCTCTTGTTGCCCGCTTCTTACAAGAAATGGACGATAAACCTCTATATTGTTGATATACACGCTGTTTTCATCAAACGAACCGCCACGGACATTATATTGCGAAGACAATTCATTGTGCGTGGAAACACCTGCTTGACCTTGTATCAATTCCTCGACGGCATTACCAGTAACAGATGGCATGTTTTTGGTATCCTTTGTCTCTATCTCTTGCATTTGTCCCGTCTGTCTACGAGTACCATTGACGGTAACCTCAGAAAGGGTATTATCCTCATGGAGAACGATTTGCAAAGTCTGTTTTCCACGAGGATTGCGCAGAACTCTGGTTTTCGCCTTATAGCCAATCATGGAATACTTTATAACCACGGAATCAGCAGATTGCAGACTTAACGAATATTCTCCTTTAAGGGATGTCATTGTTACTTTTCCTTGTTTTAGACAAGAGACCGTAACCAACTCAATCGGATTTTGTTGGTCGTCTGTAACACGGCCCTGAAGGATAAATGATTGCGCATGTGCTGCGCAATTTACCAAAAACAAGTATGTGGTGATAAAAAATAGTCTATTCTTGAATTTCATACAATATGAACGTGGATTTCATCCCTTTATTGTAGAAATCAGAAGGAAGATTGTTTCTTAGTATGCTATTTATCATAATGTCCATTATTGACAATAGTTAAATTCCTGCGTCTGAAGAAGGTGTCAATTATTCCAGTTACCAAAAACGGATGGTGTCTACCTTTCCAGTTAATAGAACGAAAAAGTGTCTACTGAAATCAGGAATAGTCAACTTAAAATTGTACAAAGGCTTTGTACGATTACTACAAGGGCCTTGTACTGTCACTACAAAGGCCTTGTAGCGTCCGTACAAAGCCTTTGTATCATTCGTACAAGGCCCTTGTAAAGTTTCTGAAGACCAAAGTGTATAAAAACCGATAAAAAGAGTTACCTTTGCAATATCCGAATAAAAGCATACGAAATGAAAAAGATCTTATTATTGGGTTCCGGCGAATTGGGTAAGGAATTTGTCATTGCCGCTAAACGTGCCGGGCAATATGTCGTTGCGTGCGACAAGTATGAGAATGCACCAGCCATGCAAGTGGCTGACGAGTGTGAGGTATTCAATATGCTTGACGGTGATAAATTGGATGCGATAGTAGCCAAACATCAGCCTGAAATAATTGTTCCTGAGATTGAGGCCATCCGTACAGAACGCCTATTTGACTACGAAAACAGCGGAATACAAGTGGTGCCAAGTGCAAGAGCAGTCAACTACACCATGAACCGGAAAGCGATACGAGATCTCGCTGCCAAGGAATTGGGGCTAAGAACCGCAAAATACTTTTATGCAACGACCTTGGATGAACTGAAGCGATATGCAGAAGAAATTGGATTCCCTTGTGTCATAAAGCCCTTGATGTCATCGTCCGGACATGGGCAAAGCATAGTCAAAAGCGAAGCTGAGCTGGAATCAGCATTCACGAATGCAATGGAAGGAAGCCGCGGCGATGTCAAGGAAATCATCATAGAAGAGTTTATCCACTTCGAAAGTGAATTTACCTTGCTTACTGTCACGCAGAAGGACGGCCCCACCCTATTTTGTCCTCCTATTGGACATGTACAAAAAGGCGGCGACTATCGCGAAAGTTGGCAGCCGTTCCAAATACCTGAAGAAGAACTGCGAAAGGCCGAGCACATGGCAGACCTCGTAACCCGTGCCCTTACAGGAAATGGCATTTGGGGAGTAGAGTTTTTCTTGACAAAAGAAGGCGAAGTCATATTCTCCGAATTGTCCCCACGCCCTCATGATACCGGTATGGTAACATTGGCACATACACTTAACCTCAATGAATTCGAATTACACTTCAGAGCAGTAATGGGATTCCCCATTCCCGGCATCCATCTCGAGCATACCGGGGCCAGTGCAGTTGTACTCGCCAAGGAAGAGGCAGAACATGACCCGAAGTACAATTTCGTTGATGCCCTTCGAGAAGACTATACGCGTATACGCATATTCGGGAAGCACATACAACATGTAGGAAGACGTATGGGCGTTGTATTGTGCTATGGAGCAATGTCTGACGATACGACGGTACTTCGTGACAAAGCGAAAAAGCTTGCCGCTTCCATTATCAAGTGATTGCACACGTATCCCTATAATCACGACGGTAATCATAGCACGGACATTAATATATTGCAGACTTATGACTGTTGAAGAAGCGCAAATCATAAACATTCCCAAAATAGAGGATCGCAGGGGAAACCTCTCCGTAGTAGAATCTTATCATGAGGTTCCTTTTGACATAGCGAGAGCCTATTGGGTGTATGATGTCCCAAGTGGAGAAAGCCGAGGCGGTCATGCACACAAGAAATTGAAACAACTGATCATAGCCTTAAGTGGTAGTTTCACGGTAACCATTGATGATGGTGAGAATCAACGTACTATACTACTTAATCACCCCTACCAAGGACTGGTCATTGAAACCGGAATCTGGCGCACACTTGATGATTTTTCTTCAGGGGCAGTTTGTCTTGTTTTAGCTTCCGAACTCTACGATCCGGACGATTATATTTACGACTACCAAGCATTTTTGGATTATAAAAAGTCCATGGGTAAAATAACCTCATCACGATGACCAAGCATATCAAGTACGCAGATCTTAAGAAAACGACCTCTTGTTACGCAGATGAAATACAGGGTGCAGTAAAGGAAGTCTTGGAAAGTGGATGGTTTCTAAAAGGCGAAAGAACCTCGGAATTTGAGCAACATTTTGCTGAATATATTGGGACACGACATTGTATAGGATGTGGCAACGGACTGGATTCTCTAACCCTGATACTGAAAGCATATGTTGAGTTAGGAGTTATGAAGCCCGGAGATGAGGTGATTGTACCTGCCAATACGTATATCGCTTCCATTTTGGCTATAACTGAGAACCGTTTACGTCCGGTACTCGTAGAACCGGACATCTCAACTTTTCAGATAGACCAGCGTAAAATCATTGAGGCCATAAGCCCACGCACCAAGGCCATTATGATTGTGCATTTGTACGGCAGGTGTGCCTATACCGCTCAGATTGGAGAGATATGTAAACAATATGGTCTAAAACTTATTGAAGACAATGCTCAAGCGCATGGTTGTAGATGGAATAACCAAAAAACGGGTTCGCTAGGGGATGCGGCCGGTCATAGTTTCTATCCGACGAAGAATATCGGAGCCCTTGGAGATGCAGGAGCCGTAACTACAAATGACAGCCAGTTGGCGGAAGTGGTACGCGCACTGGGCAATTATGGTTCCCATAAACACTATGTCTTTGATTACATCGGTATGAACAGTAGAATGGACGAAATACAGGCTGCCGTTCTTGATGTAAAGTTGCGTCACCTGGATGAAGACAACACACTCAGACGAAACAATGCATTACGGTACATACAAAACATAGATTGTCCGCATATAACATTACCGTCAATGGATTATTGGGAACAAAGTGTTTTCCATATTTTCCCAATTCTCACGCCCCGAAGAGATGAATTGCAAGCTTTTTTGGAAAAACATGGTGTGCAAACAGAGATACACTACCCTATTCCACCCCATAAGCAAAAATGCTATAAAAAATGGAATGAAATTTCACTGCCTATCACAGAACGCATACACCGCGAAGAACTGAGTTTGCCAGTGAGTCCTGCGCTGGACGCAGAAGAACAGAAAGAAATTATCAATATTATCAATTCTTTCGTTTAAGGCGGGTTCTAAAAATTACCTTTGATGGATTTTTGAATATTTGATAATGCGTGGAATTATAAGAACACGCCTTAAGATACAACCAAAATCAGTTCAGTATGGAAATTGAAGAATTGTCTCCGCAGGTGTATGCACAACATTTCACGCCTACACATGTCTACAACACAACAGAATTCAATCTTCTTAACGCATACAAAGTAGAGAAAGTACATTTTTTGTCATTCAATGATAAAAAGAGAAGAATTGGAATTATACTTGGACAGCGTGGAAAACAATTATTGAGCCCATTCTCGTCTCCATTTGGTGGATTCTCATTCAATAAAACACAACGGTTAGAATACATCAACATGGCGGTAAAAACTCTCCAAGAGTACGCCAAATCCAATGGGGTGACTGTGAAAATTGCATTACCTCCTTTGTTTTACAGCCCCCAACAATTGGCAGAGACGGCGAATTGTCTTAGCAGATTTGGAAAATTGCGACATTTAGAACTGAATTACCATTTCCCCGTTTGTGCGTTTGCACAATATGACAATATAATTGAACGGAATGCTAAGAAAAATTTGCATCGCTCGCTGGAAGAAGACTTTGAGTTCCTTACCATAGATTCCAAAGACCAAGACAATATCGCCAAGGCCTATGATGTGATTCGGAGAAACCGCACTGAACGAGGGTTCCCCTTACGAATGACATTCCAAGACGTAGAGAGAACTATACAAACGGTGCGGGCCGATTTCTTTCTTTTAAAACACAACGGCAATGAAATTGCCGCTGCCCAAGTATTTCATGTGGCGCAAGGCATAGCCCAGGTCATATATTGGGGCGATCTCCGTGAATATTCATCACTTCGGCCTATGAATTACTTGGCCTACAAATTGTTTGAATACTATTATAAAACAGGCCTGAAAATACTTGATATAGGACCCTCAACAGAAGAAGGAATCCCTAATTATGGACTTTGTGATTTCAAGACCAGCATCGGGTGTGTTCCCTCACCAAAATTTGTATTTGAAATGTAAGGTCGCTATATATTACTGCGGTAATTATATAGGCTTCGGTCGATTACCGTTTTGTCAGATTTATAGAACCGCCCTAAAGACAGTCCAAACTCCCAAGACCTTTTCATCTTGGGAGTCGTAGTGATATTTGTCATTCTTCGATAATAGCCACAGTCACATCACAGGCGGCCTGTGCTCCCATAACCAAAGCCTGCTCAATATCTGCAGTTTTGGAAGGTCCGCTTATGAAACATCCATATCCGTAATCTGTCATTCTAATACGTGAATATGCTTCATGCATATTGTTGACTATGTTGTCTTTACGCAATACAATAACCAGATTTTCGGAAATGAACATTATCGCGCGCTCTTTCATTGTCTGCGGAACCCATATACAGCCATTTTCGGCCACACCGATTTCACCCTCCACAACGCCGACATCTGTACCGTTCAGTTCTTTTGCATCGGCCACAGTATCCGGATCGGTCGTCGACGAAACATAAGGTAAATGCGAGCTTACTTTTTTTGCTGTCGGATATAGTTCGCCGATAATTCTGTCAATATCCTCATAGCGGACTTTTTCAACCACTCGCGCTCCCACGGTTTTGCATATATCCAAAAATTCCTGATAAGTGTTTTCGTATGTTGTGCCTTCTATTTGCATATTTGGCATATCATATTGCACCCTTGTATTATGGCGCAACTTTTCTAATAGTTTTTCCTTTTTCATTTTGTTTCAGCGTATTCAAAATGAGACGCTTTGCTTAATCCATTTGGCAGTTCTCTACCTGAAAGATACGTTTAAAACTTTCCCTTGTTTTTCTTCCAAAGTTGTTGGAATGTCTCTTTGGCAAATACAGGTAACGTATGCCCAATTCCCCACGGATTTAGCCATCGCACATATGTCAGACGGTTGGGAATGACATTAGCCATGGGTGCAAGACGCGTAGCCACCGAGTACATAGTAGGATGATTGAAAATTTCTGATAATCCCAAGGACATCACTTTCTTTACGTGATTGGCTTTACCCAATTTGTCAAGACTCTGTCTCCATACATAAACTTGAGAACCTGGTGCTACCTCTGCCGGACACACTTTGTCGCAAGAAAGACAAAGTGTACAGGCTGACACATTGTCAGAATACTGCTTCGGATCGTGTAGCATACCGAGATTGATGCCTATGGGACCGGGAATAAAATAGGTGTACGAATAACCGCCTGAGCGCCGGTATACAGGACACGTATTCATACATGCGCCACAGCGAATGCACTTGAGAGTTTCCCAATGTTTCTCGTCTGCAAGGATGTCACAACGACCATTGTCGACCAAAATCACATGCATTTCTCCCCCTGGTCTCGCCTGCCGAAAATGTGAGGTGAAAGAGGTGGTCGGCTGGCCCGTACCGGAACGGCACAACAATCTTTGGAAGACAGCCAATGATGCGTAGTCAGGAACAAGTTTTTCGATACCCATTGCAACGATATGCAATTTAGGTACAGATGTAGACATGTCTGCATTTCCCTCATTGGTACAAACAACGACATCACCCGTTTGGGCAACCCCGAAATTGCATCCCGTCATGCCTGCACCTGCTTCCATAAACTGGTTACGCAGATGCTTCCTTGCGCATTTTGTCAAGTACGTCGGGTCATAGTTCCCTTTTTCCTGGCTTATACCTTTCTCCTCAAACATTCTGCCGACTTCTTCTCTTTTAAGATGAATGGCAGGCATTACTATATGGCTGGGCCGCTGTTTCAGCAATTGTATGATTCGTTCGCCAAGATCCGTTTCTACCACATCTATTCCATGAGCCTCCAGAAATGGATTCATCGCACATTCTTCAGTCAACATAGACTTGCTTTTCACCATTTTCTTTACACCATGGGATTCCAGGATTTCAAGAACCTCCTGATTGAATTCTTCTGCGTTTTCAGCCCAATGTACAATCACACCACGTTTCTCAAGCTGTTCGGAAAACATTTCCAAATAGTCAGCAAGGTGAGTTATTGTATGTCGTTTGATGGCACTGGCGTGATCACGCAATGCTTCCCATTCCGGCAATCCATACGCCATTGTGTCTCTTTTCTGCCGCACAGACCAAAATGTAGCGTCGTGCCAACTTGTCTTTTCCTCGTCAGCGACAAACCGACGTGCTGCTTTCGAATGTAATGTACTCATAGCCCTGCTGCCAAGATTTGTACTACATGAATAAATTTGATAGGTAATTTTTGCTTGTGTGCAATGCCTTGCATGTGCATCAGACATGAGCTATCAGGCCCTGTAATGAACTCCGCTCCTGTGGCCATGTGCCTGCGGATCTTGTCTTGTCCCATCCGGGTAGAGACATCCGGCTCTTCAATGGCAAACATGCCGCCAAATCCGCAACACTCATCCTTTCTTTCCGGCTCGCAAATTGTAATGCCTTTTACGAGGCGAAGTAAATCTATAATCTTATTACATGGTGCGATATGCTGTTCTGAAGGTGATGAAAGTCCCAGCTCGCGTACACCATGGCAAGAATTGTGCACACTCACTTTATGAGGGAAAGAACTTTGAAGAGACTGCACCTTCAGTACGTCATGTAGAAATTCTACGACGTCCATGGTTTTGCCATAACTTTGACATTTGTGCCCGTCTTTTACTAATTGGGGATAGTTGCATCTTACAAATGCAGCGCATGATGCAGACGGTGCGACAACGTAATCAAAATCGTGAAACAGTTCGTCAAACCGCTGGGCCAATGGTTCGGCCATTTCTTGGAAGCCGGCATTAGCCATGGGTTGGCCGCAGCAAGTTTGGCGGAGAGGATAGGCAACATCGGTCCCTAAACTCTTTAACAACTTGTATGTCGCAACGCCAACTTCCGGGTATATGGCATCGACATAACAAGGTACAAATAATCCTACTTTCATAATGCTATCCAGTCAACAGACTCTTTTTTTCTATTGCAAATTTAACAATTTTGCAATGAACGAAAATTCATGAGAATAGGAATATTATGCATTTTTATTTATTTAACGATAAGCGCAAGCCCAATTGAAGGCTAAAGTTACAGGGCTTTTCCTTGAAAACATTGTCAACATGGCTTCCATTATTGAAATAGTATTTTACACCGGGTTCCACATAGAAACCAAGCTGTGGCAATATCATATATTCCGCCCCTAATGTTGCCCCTGTTGACATTTGTATGCGATCTTTTTTTATTTTATTCTTCACTCCTTCAGTTTCTACTGATGCAGACACATTGAAGTCCATTTGTCCATAAACTTTGGCATACACGTTTAGTTTGCCGATCGTCCACATATCATAAGCCAAACCTAAAGGTATTCCTATATAGTTCAGATGCTGGCAGTCTTTCACTTCATCTTCACCCACATTGCGGATAAAATCAGAGATGGCCAGCGTATATACGGCGCCAGTAGATAAGGAAAGCCTGTTTGTCAAGCCATAGCTCATTGTCAAACCAAAAGACAAAGGTTGGAAATGGTGTTTGGTCTCTTTATAATAAGCAAGCAATGCCTCGTTTTCTGTAGATGCCATAAAGCTACTTGCACATAGTGTATTTGACATTGATACACTCGATGTGTTGTTCTGAGAAGCAAAGACATTCGAAGCATGAACGCCAATAGTAATCTTCTTTTTCGAGTACGAATCACCAGGGACACTGGCCAATACTGAGGAACCGGTGTACTTGTACTGCGTGGCATCGGACTTCCGATTAGGCCGGTCACTTACGTTACGATTTCTTGTTACGTCAATTGAGGATGTCCTAATGGTGTCACGGGAACATGCCGGTTCAGCCATGCAAACGGTATCAACTTTATCATTGTATGTTTGACTTAATGCCAGCAAAGGTCGTGACGAAACCGAGCATACATCTTTGCTTGAATGTCGCGATGTCGTGCCACGCAGTTTCTCTTCTGATATAGAAATTTTCTTATTCTGTACCAATGAGATACTTGGCATTTGTACGTTTTCTGCATATTTCAGATTATAGTAGCACAGTCCGCCAATGATGAAGATCAGGCCAATGGCAGCAACGCGCGACCAAGCATAGAAAGTCATCACCGGCCGCTGGCGAGCACGTTTCTTTACGTCCAAAGATTCGGTTATGCCATTCCATAAATCATCAGGAACCTGTTCTTGATGATTTTCCAGACGTTTGCGCATCTGCTGAATCCAATCTATATCTTTTTTCATATTTATTGTCTGTTTGAGTAGTCTTTTATCATCTTTGCTAGCATCTTCTTCGCATGGTAATATTGCGATGCGGAAGTATTAGGTGAAATTCCTAGTCGTTGGGCGATTTCTTTATGGCTCATGTCTTCAAAAACATACATATTGAGAACCGCCCTATACCCGTCCGGAAGACGGCCTATCAATTGCATCAACGTCTCGTCTGATATGACATTAATGTCCGGTTCTTCATCAGTTTCGTCGGGTATATCATCAGTAAAGGTAAAACGGTTGCTTTTCCTCAGAAAATCCAAGCACTCATTGGCGACAATCCGGGAAATCCAGGATTTCAATGATCCATCGCCCTTATATTGAAACTTTTCTATCGAAGAAAATATCTTTATAAAACTGTCTTGTAAGACATCTTTCAGTTCTTCTCGCTTGGGGATATATCGCAATCCCACGGCCATAGCATACCCTGAATATTGGTCATACAGTTGCCGCATCGCTGTTCTTTCGCCCTGTTGGACCTTCCTGACGAGAATTTCCTCTTGCTTCACTATTCTTACGGGAAAGGTTATTATTTCGTTTTCTTTGTCGCTATGAATTTCAGACTGAGCGGAGTCTTGACTTCTTCTATTATTCTCCCGTCAAGGGTAGAAACAATAGACCAACTGCAGACTTTCAAGAATACAGAAAATCTGGAGGTATTGAGGGCATACATCATCCAAGACAACTGTGTACTATTGCTGGAAGAAACGAATGAAACTTTTGCTTCACATGGTTCACCGTCAATAAGGACCTCGAAATCAAAAGTGTCAACAAACAATCGGAAATAAATTGTCCGGTCTGATGTTCCGATTGTTTCATATGGTATTTTCCATTCCTTTTGATTGGGGAATTCCACATTTCTGCCTTTGAAGATATTTTTCATCAATCCTTCATAAAGCACCGTAGATTTTATTGTCAGATTACTGTCAACTTCAATTTCGTCACTGCACAATGTTTCTTCGCCCCTACTCCATATGCCGGCAAATCGGCCGGCATATAGTGCTGTTTCTTGAGAATTGCTAGAAGCTGCCAAGTTTGTTTCCTCTGAAAGCATAGATGTACATCCTGTAAGCAAGAATAAAATACCGCAAAATAATGCGTATATCGGTAAGAAGGGCCTTTCCATCGTCTTTTGTTTAATGATTTTCCTTGGATTTCCTATATTTCTATAACTCACAACCGGGCTTAATCTTGCACAAGACAGCTATAAATTTGAAAAAATACTGTTGTAGCACCCGGTATCCGACAATAATTACTAATTTTGTCCCCGCTTAATCGTGTACTTGCGATCATAATTTTGCTTTAACGACATCGGTATATTCCTTTTTTCCGCAAATTATGGACCAGGTATAAACAACAATAATAAAAAAGAGAAACGTAGGATACCATATGATAGTTTGCATCGCCGAGAAGCCAAGTGTCGCAAAAGATATTGCACGTATAATAGGAGCGACAAAATCGTGTCAAGGATATATTGAAGGAAACGGATATCAGGTAACTTGGACGTATGGTCATCTTTGCACACTAAAAGAGCCTAACGATTACACGGACAGATGGAAGGTTTGGAGTCTTGGCTCTCTGCCTATGATACCACAGCGCTTCGGAATCAAGCTCATAGACAAGGACGACATAAAACGACAGTTTGCCGTAATTGAAAAACTCATGCAAGCTGCAGATAGTATTGTAAACTGCGGTGACGCTGGGCAAGAAGGAGAACTGATACAACGATGGGTCATGCAAAAAGCCCAAGCCCATTGTCCGGTGCAGAGACTGTGGATTTCCTCTATGACAGACGAGGCCATAAGCGAGGGGTTTCAAAATCTGAAAGACCAAAGTGAGTACCAGTCGCTCTATACGGCAGGACTATGCCGTGCCATCGGCGACTGGCTACTTGGTATGAATGCGACACGGCTATATACGCTCAAATATGGACAAAACCGGCAGGTGCTTAGTATAGGACGTGTTCAAACCCCGACATTGGCTCTGATTGTCAACAGACAAAAAGAGATTGACAATTTCATCCCTGAAACCTATTGGGTACTTTCTACATCTTATCGCGATACACTTTTCGTGTCGACCAAAGGAAAATACAAATCTAAGGAAGAAGGTGAACAAGCATTCTCAACAATCGAAGGGAAACCCTTCGTAGTAACAAGTATTGTCAAGAAAAAAGGGTCTGAAGCCCCTCCCCGACTTTTTGATCTGACATCATTGCAGGTGGAATGCAATAAAAAATTCAGCTATTCTGCCGAAACTACGCTTAACATCATACAAGGACTCTACGAAAGAAAACTTACAACATACCCCCGCGTCGACACTCAATTTCTAAGCGATGACATTTATTCGAAATGTCCAAATATACTCAGAGGGATAAAAGGGTATGAACAGCTGACACTTCCCCTACTCTCTCATCCGCTGATCAAGAGCAAGAAAGTGTTTGACACGTCCAAAGTCACAGACCACCATGCCATTATCCCGACAGGCGTTCCCGCTGCCAACCTTACTGACATGGAGCGTAATGTATATGATCTCATCGCCAAAAGGTTTATTGCGGTGTTCTATCCTGACTGCAAATTTTCTACAACTACAGTGTTGGGTAAAGTCGACGAGATAGAATTCAAGGTCTCAGGAAAAGAAATCCTTTCATCAGGATGGCGTTGTGTCTATGGTAAGGAATCTGGCTATGCAGACACTGATGATTCCCAGAAAGGAGACGAAGAACGTACTCTCCCTACCTTCTCTGAGGGAGAAAGTGGTCCCCATACACCTTCTCTGACAGAAAAACAGACAACGCCCCCCAAATATTATACCGAGGCAACATTATTGAGAGCCATGGAAACGGCCGGAAAATTTGTGGAGGAAGAAGAATTGCGCGCTGCACTCAAAGAGAATGGTATAGGACGGCCTTCTTCACGTGCGGGCATCATAGAAACATTGTTCAAGCGACATTATATCCGGCGCGAGCGCAAGAACCTGGTAGCCACACCGACGGGCATAGAACTTATAGATACTATCCACGAGGATCTTCTAAAGAGTTGTGAACTCACAGGTATATGGGAAAAGAAACTTCGTGATATAGAACACAAGCGATACAACGCAGCGGATTTTATAAATGGGCTTAAAAACCAAGTTACCCAGATTGTTGTCGACGTCCTCCGTGACAATAGCAACAGACGAGTAACCGTCACCACTGACGAGGACGTCAAGAAGAAACCGGCACGGCGTTCCTCAACAGTCCGGAAAGAACCGTCGAAAACAAAGAAAACCAAAACATTGAAGACATCAGAGAAAGCGACTGCGACTGATATTTGTGTCGGTATGCGTTGCCCTCAATGTGGCCAAGGAACAATAGTCAAGGGGAAAACTGCATACGGATGCAGCAATTGGAAAAATGGTTGTACCTATAGAGTTGCCTTTAGCGGTACGAAATAGGTTCAAAAATAGCCCAAGGTTGGGAAATAACGACTTTCTTTCCCAACCTTGGGCATTTTTGTCAGTATAGTTTTTTTAGAACGGATAAAGTAGTGGCAATACAAATGTCATAACAATTCCGATGATGATTTGCAAAGGAAGACCAATACGCACATAGTCCATGAAACGATAATTTCCAGCCTGCATGACAAGTGCATTTGGCGGAGTCGAAAATGGAGATGCAAAACACATGCTTGCTCCCAGAGTGACAGCAAAAAGGAATGGATATGGACTTACAGACAGGCTCTGGGCCGAAGACAAGGCGATGGGGGCCATAAGTACAGCCGTTGCGGTATTGCTGATAAACATAGTCAGAAGCGATGTCGTGAAATAGATACCAGCCAACATAGCCATCGGCCCGTACATACCCAACCGGCTGACCAATATCTGTGATACGCTATCCGATACACCGGTTTTTTCCAAAGCGACTGACATCGGCAACATTGCAGCAATCAGCACGATACTCTCCCAATTGATAGTGCGGTATGCCGCTTCCACACTGCGCACGCATCCAGTCAGGACCATAAGGATGGCGGCAATCATCACTGCGGTAACAGGAGCAACGGGTATCACATCAAATACCATCATTGCAATCATTGCAATCATAATGGCTGCGGCGATTGGCGCTTTGTAGTCTAAAGTAACTTGCGCAGCCTTCTCAAGCGGTTGTCCCATAACCACCCAATCGTCTTCTTCGCGTTCCAATCGGGCGATATTGTCCCATGTCCCCTGTACAAGAAGTATGTCTCCTGAAAGGAAGGTAAGGTCTGCCAAATTTTCCGTAAGATGTTTTCCACCTCGCCTTACACCCATAATATTGATATTGTATTTCTCGCGGAAGCCTGATTCTCTGACAAGGCGGCCGATGAATCTGGACTTCGGCATCAACAAAAGCTCGGCAATACCGATATCATAGAATGCCAATGCCTCTGACTGGCTGTTCTTACCGTCCCTATGAAATTTCAGATTTTTGAGTCCTTGTTCGCGTTCAAGCCTCTCTACTTGCTGACGGTCTCCAGAAACGATGATAGTGTCCCCTCTCTCAAGGGCGGTATTAGGTCCGGCTAATTTCTGCTCCATATGACGCAGAATATTTTTCCGGCCTGCAGAGTCCCTTCTTATCTCTATGACAGTCAGACCATATACGTTGTATATTTGGAGCTCTGATATGGTTTTGCCGATAGCTTTAGAGTTGTCTTCCACCACCAATCGTGAGAGATTTTCCGAAAGCTTGTATTCGTCAGCCAGTTGATTGAGGGATTTTGTCTTGTTGTTGTTTCCGACCATACCGCCTTGGGACAGCATCCACTTGCTTAGTGGCAGTAAAACCACAATTCCAACAATGATACATACCAAACCGACAGGGAGAAACGAGAAAAATGACAATGGCGAAAGACCTGCGTCGATGAGCGTCTCTTGAATGACCAGGTTGGGCGGCGTACCAATAAGTGTCAGCATACCGCCCATACTGCTTGCAAATGCCAAAGGCATCAACAGCCTCCGTGCCTTGACGTCGGCCTTTGTCGAAAGACTCACAACGATGGGCATCATAAGGGCTACAGTTCCCGTATTGCTGACAAAGGCACCTATGACGGCAGTAACAATCATGACAAGAAGAAAAACAACGGTCTCGTTGTTTCCTGCCAGTTGCATAATCCGGCCTCCAATCATTTTGGCCAATCCTGTCTGGAAGATTCCGCCGCCTACGACAAACAGTCCTACCATCATAATAACGACCTGATTTGAAAATCCTGACAATGCTTCTTGCGGGGTAAGGATTCCGCATAACAACAATGCCACCAGTGCACAGATGGCGACCAAGTCTGACCGTACCTTACCAACTGCGAAGAATACAGCTGATATTGCTAAAATGAGAAGTGTTTGTATCATGATTAGGCTTGTTTATGTATGAATTGTCCAATTTGTGTTAGGCCATTCGAATAGGCACTGATGTACAAAGGGATGTTCTCTTATCAGTTACAGATATAGGAATTGCATAGAGGTAGAGGACTATTTCCCCCTACTCTATGCTCTATTATCATTTGAATGTCAATTCGTTTTTTTCTGAATCTTTGTCTATAAGAATCTCAGTACCTTCTTTGATTTCACCATTTAATATATGGTTGCAAATGCCGTCCTCTACATAATTTTGTATGGCACGTTTTAGCGGGCGTGCGCCATACATGACATCGTAGCCCTTGGTCGCGAGAAAATCTTTGGCAGACTCAGTCATCTCAATTTTATAACCTGCCTCTTCAAGGCGCTGGCCAAGAATACGGACTTCTATGTCTACAATTCTTCTGATGGCCGGCTTGTCGAGTTGGTCAAAAGTGATGATTTCGTCAAGACGATTCAAAAACTCAGGAGCAAATTGTTTGCTCAGACTCTTTTGCACAATAGACCTTGCATGCTCTTTGTCACTTTCACTGCTTGCAGCATTCAACGAGGCATCGGCCTTAAATCCGATACTTCTGCCGAAATCCTTAAGTTGTCGGGTGCCCGCATTCGATGTCATGATGATGACAGTATTGCGGAAGTCTACGATTCTACCGTTACCGTCGGTCAGACGGCCCTCATCTAGGACTTGCAACAACATATTGAATACATTGCCATGTGCTTTCTCTATCTCGTCAAGAAGTACGATGGAATACGGATGGCGGCGCACCTTCTCGGTCAATTGGCCACCTTCTTCATAGCCCACGTATCCGGGAGGGGCACCGACAAGGCGCGAAGTGTTGAAGCTTTCCGAATACTCGCTCATATCAATTCTGATCAGCGCATCGCTTGTTCCAAACATCAATTCTGCCAGTTTCTTGGCAAGATGTGTCTTTCCGACACCTGTCGGGCCTAAAAACATAAATACGCCAATCGGCCGATTGGGAGCTTTCAGTCCAAGGCGATTTCGCTGAATACACTTGACAACTTTTTCTATGGCACAATCTTGACCGACAATGTCCCTTTTCAAAACCTCAGGCATCTTTGCCAACCTTTGGTTCTCGTTCTCTGCAATACGTTGCACAGGAATGCCGCTCATTTGTGCAACGACATTCTCTACATCAGCAGCATCAACTGTCTCTCTTTTGGTGCAGTCGGCCGATGCCCACTTGGAATTCAGTATTTCAAGCTCGTTTTCAAGATGCACCTGTCGGTCGCGGAGATCGGCCGCCAACTCGAAATTTTGATTCTGCACGGCTTTTCTCTTTTGCAGGTCGACGGCTTTAATTTCTTTCTCCTTCTGGTCGATTTCCGGCGGTATTTGTGCGTGTTTCAGATGAACTTTTGCACCTACCTCATCAAGAGCGTCAATCGCTTTGTCGGGAAAGGCTCTGTCGGTAATGTACCTTTCTGTCAGTTTTACACACTTGACAAGCGCATCCTCAGTATACTGTACATGATGGTGTTCCTCATACCTGTCTTTGATGTTTTGCAGGATGACCAAGGTCTGCTCGGCGCTCGTCGGCTCGACCAGCACCTTTTGGAAGCGGCGCTCCAAGGCTCCGTCCTTTTCGATACTGTTGCGGTACTCATCAAGAGTAGTGGCGCCAATACATTGTATGGCCCCGCGTGCAAGGGCAGGTTTCATGATATTGGCAGCGTCCATACTTCCTGGAGCACTTCCGGCACCAATCAGCGTGTGAATCTCGTCAATAAAAACGATAATATTTGGATTTCCTTCTATTTCTTTCAGCAATTGATGGATACGTTCTTCGAACTGTCCACGGTATTTTGTTCCTGCCACGATAGCTGTCATGTCAAGGCTGACAATCCGCTTATTGAAAAGGATTGGTGAAGTATGGCGTTTGATTATCAATTGTGCAAGACCTTCGGCAATAGCGCTTTTCCCCACTCCCGGTTCACCGATGAGTATAGGGTTGTTCTTCTTTCTTCTGCACAATATTTCTATCACCCGTTCCAACTCCTTGTCACGTCCGATAACATTGTCGAGTTTCCCTTCTGCGGCTGCCTGTGTGAGATCAGTGGAGAATTTGTCCAGTATCGGAGTCTTTGCCCCTCTCGCTGTGGCCGTATAGACTTTGTCAGACTGACGTTCCACTTCTCCACCCCGCATATTTTGCTGCTCTGTATCATCTTCATCAGAAAGACCGATACCGTTTCTTGTCGTATTTCTGTGCTGAAGTAATTTCTTTGCATCCATATAATTGATACTATGATTTTCCAGTATGTCTTTTGCCCCATTGTTTGATTTGTCATGCAAAATGGCAAGCAAGACATGCTCAATGTCTACTACCATGACATGTTGCAAACGTGCCTCGAGAACAGCAAGTTTGAGTATGTTGTTGGCATTCTCGCTGAGCATCGGTTCACTGCCATTTTGAGCAGAAAACGGAGCGTCGGTTGTGTATTGTTCTATTTTTGTTTCCAACTCAGATTTTATCGTCTGCGCCTCTATCCCCATATGGTGCAAAATGGTATGGAGGGGACTCTCCTTCTCTCTCAACATACCAAGCAACATATGCTCCGGACCGACGTAATCGCTTGTAAGCCGTATTGCTTCCTCTTTGCTGAAAGATAGAATTTCTGAAACTTTGAGTGAAAATTGATTTGTCATAAACGATATTTAAATATCAGATTTTTCAAATTGGTAAGTCCTAAAATAGCATCCAAATTATAGATATAAATCTACAAACATCGTGCCAATCAATCGGGCTTGTCAAGTCCCTTGATAATATTCTTCAATTCTATGATACGCGCGGTCTTTTCCTTAGGGTATCCGTATTTTTCGTAACAAGTGAGTGATTCCTGAAACGTATGCAGAGCTTGCTCTTTGTCGTCCATATTCAAGTAGCAGAAAGCCAAATGAAACAGGGCATCAGCTCTTTCATTATTGTGACAAAGAGTCAACATCGCTTCATAGTAGGTTATGGCCTCTTTGTACTCACCCAAATTGAAATGACTTTCGGCCGTACAGTAATTATACAGGGAACGTTCTTGCGGTGCAAATGCGTCAAGCAGTACCACAAGCGAGTCCATCGTTTTACAAGTCATGGCGTAGTCCTGCTCATAGTAGTAGCACAAGCCTATGTATGCTTTCAGACGTGGACTAAGACGGTGTTTCTTGTCCAATTGGCTCAGAATGATCAGTGCCTCATGAAACTTGTTGCTTTGCATGTATTCCATAGCCATACCAAGTTTTTCGCTGTCTTTTTGTGCGTACAGTGGTGTGGGAGCCGCGAGAATGCAAAATGAAATTACACAACAAATGAAAATAAGCAGACGATGCCTATTTCTGCATCTGAAGCCGAGATGTGCCATCTTGTGCTTGCTATGGTATGTTTGCATGTAGTTCGTCAAACAAGCTACGGATATAGGGCCGATTCCAATCGGACATATGATGACGTACATCATCATAACTCAGCAAGTCAATATCTAACGCTATTTCCGTTCGGTTTCTTGGATTCCGTCCACAAGTGTATTCTATTTTTTTGAGAAAAGCATTCAGTTCATGAGCGCTCATTTCCGTATCAAAAACAGCAAGGAAATTCCGAAATGGAGGGCTTCCTTCTATTCCAATAGCCTTGGTCACAACAATCCTGCTAAATCGTATATCGGTGAATTTTTCTTTTTTTATCCATTGTGC
>CAVHOL010000006.1:0-59335 GCA_963637655.1 bacterium
CAAAGCCTTTTTTATGCAAATTTCTTAATCGTAAATTCTAAATCCGAAACTTGAGTATTCTAAAAACTGCTGAGACTAAAGCGTATGATTGAGAAAAACCGGAACAAAAAAGATCCGGAATCAGCAGACGGAACGCATCATATCCCGCGTCCTCACTGTTTTCCCACAAAAGCGAGTATCTTGTTGAGCGGTATGCCGAAATTGAAATTGTCGCTGACGGCGAGCTTGGCATAATTGACGGCCACGACACGTCCGCTCTTGTCGAGCACAGGACTGCCGCTCGATCCCTGTACGGTGGGGATGCTGTACAACAGGCGTTCGCCGTCGGGCAGCTGGGTGATCTTGCCGCTGGTCATCTGCACCTTGATGCCCTGCTTGGTGGTGGCCAGTGCCGGACCGGCATTGTAGCCGATCATATAGAGTTCCTGGTCGATGCGCAGCGTCGTGTCCTTCTTCTTGCCGAACATTTCGCCCAACCGCTCAGCAAGTGTCGGGCTTTCTTCCCCGCCCAACCCGAACACATGGGCCGACTCCGGCGTAACGCCGCTCTTGAGCCGTATCAGTGCGAGGTCTACATTTTCCTTGTCGGAAACCTTGTTGACCACACACGGGTTCTTCTTCAGAAAATCGTCGACCGACGTCACAAAGGTGCCGTCGTAGGCAATGCCTACCTCGCAGACCGGCGTGATGGACAGTTCGTCAAGCGAGATATTGCCGTCAAGCATACGGTCGCGTGCCTCCACCAATGCCTGAAAAGAAGAGCGGAGTTCGCTCTCCTGCTCTTCGAGCCGATCATAGCGGTCGGCATCATAGACACTGTTGCCGTAATAATCCGTCGTGTAGCAGTCAGACTTCTCGTTCTCCAGTTGGGCATACTGCTCCTGCAGGTTCTGCATCTGCAGGGTGTAGTAGGTACGGATGGCATTGAGAAGATTATTGAGCTGTGTCTTCACGGCAGACTTGTCGACGACGGGCTGCGCCACATGGCGGTTGGTCATGATCGTACCTTTGCGGTCGATGAAGAAGCCCGTACCCGAAAGGGTGACCGCCTTTGACAGTATCTCGTTGCGGTCGGCCGTAAAGTCGAAATCTCCGTCGCCGTCAAGTCCTGTGAAATAGAGGTACTTGCCGTTGGGCAGTTTCATCTGGTAGTAGTAGCGGTTGAGGATGAGCACCACACCCGACTTGCTCCCCTCAAAGAGTTCTTCGGGACTCTTCTCCGTATCACAACTGCACAGGCAGGAGAGCAGGCATCCGAGAAGGACGCACCATAGGGACAATCTTTTCATCTGTCTATTCATCTGTTTCATAAATCTGAGTGGACACCACGCATCGTTATATGCCGTATGCGACGGTACGGCACAAAGGTAAACATAAAAATCGAGTTGGGCGCCATTTTGGTGCGTACAAAACCATATAGCACCGACAGGGACAATCTTTTTTTTCACCGGCCATACTCCATGCCTATAAAAAAATGAGTATCTTTGCACACCGCCACCTTTTCGGACGGGACAGGAACCGGGAAAAGAGCGGACAACCAGCAGAATAACATTATTAATATATACGATGACAAAAACATATACCTACGACGAGGCTTTCGCCGAATCACTCAACTATTTCGGCGGCGACGAACTTGCGGCACGCGTATGGGTGAACAAATACGCGATGAAGGACAGTTTCGGCAAGATTTACGAGAAATCGCCCGAACAGATGCACTGGCGCATTGCCAACGAGATTGCCCGCATCGAGCAGAAATACCCCCACCCGCTGACGGCGCAGGAGGTTTTTGACGTGCTCGACCACTTCCGCTACATCATTCCCGCAGGAAGCCCCATGACCGGTATCGGCAACAGTCACCAGGTGGCATCGCTGAGCAACTGCTTTGTCATCGGCATCGAGGGAGACGCCGACTCCTACGGCGCAGTCATGCGCATAGACGAGGAGCAGGTGCAGCTGATGAAGCGGCGCGGCGGCGTAGGCCACGACCTGTCGCAGCTCCGTCCCAAAGGGTCGCCCGTCAACAACTCTGCCCTCACCTCCACCGGCCTCGTGCCTTTCATGGAGCGCTACAGCAACTCCACCCGCGAGGTGGCACAAGACGGACGGCGCGGCGCCCTCATGCTCTCGGTGAGCATCAAGCATCCCGACAGCGAAGCGTTCATCGACGCCAAGATGACCGAAGGCCGGGTGACGGGCGCCAACGTATCGGTGAAGATCGACGACGCATTCATGCAGGCCGCCATCGACGACAAGCCCTACACCCAGCAGTTCCCCATAGACTCGCCCGATCCGCAGGTGAGCAAGAACATATCCGCCCGCAAACTGTGGGAAAAGATCGTACACAACGCCTGGAAGAGCGCCGAGCCCGGCGTCCTGTTCTGGGACACCATTCTGCGCGAGAGCATACCCGACTGCTACGCCGACCTCGGTTTCCGCACCGTGTCGACCAACCCTTGCGGAGAGATACCGCTCTGCCCCTACGACTCCTGCCGTCTGCTCTCGCTCAACCTCTACTCCTACGTCGACCGGCCGTTCACGCCGCAGGCGCAGTTCGACTTCGAGAAGTTCGCCAGCCACGCCCGTATCGCCCAGCGCATCATGGACGACATCATCGACCTGGAGATGGAGAAGATAGACCTCATCATCGAGAAGGTGAAGAGCGACCCGCAGGCGGATAATGTCAAGGCTGCCGAGCTGCGCCTTTGGGAGAAGATACGCGAGAAGAGCGGCAAAGGACGACGCACCGGTGTCGGCATCACGGCCGAGGGCGACATGGTAGCCGCCATGGGCCTGCGCTACGGCACACAGGAAGCGACCGACTTCAGCGTCAGCGTACACAAGACACTGGCCCTCAACGCCTACCGCAGTTCGGTCACGCTGGCAGAGGAGCGCGGGGCATTCCCCATCTACGACACGGCGCGCGAAGCCGCCAACCCGTTCATACTGCGCCTCAAGGAGGCCGACCCGCAGCTCTACGCCGACATGGCGGCACACGGCCGCCGCAACATCGCCTGCCTGACCATCGCCCCGACCGGCACGACCAGTCTCATGACCCAGACGACCAGCGGCATCGAACCCGTGTTCATGCCCGTATACAAGCGCCGCAGAAAGGTCAACCCCAACGACGCGGAAGTACACGTGGACTTTGTCGACGAGGTAGGCGACTCCTATGAGGAATATATCGTGTACCACCGCAAGTTCCTCACCTGGATGGAAGTCAACGGCATCGACACCCACAAGAAATACTCCCAAGAGGAGATCGACGCGCTCGTCGCACGCTCGCCCTACTACAAGGCGACCGCCAACGACGTAGACTGGCTCATGAAAGTGCGCATGCAGGGCGCCATACAAAAATGGGTCGACCACTCCATCAGCGTGACCGTCAACCTGCCCAACAGTGTCGACGAGGCACTGGTCAGCCAGCTCTACGTCGAGGCTTGGCGCTCTGGCTGCAAGGGATGCACCATCTACCGCGACGGCAGCCGCTCCGGCGTGATGGTCGCTGTGAAGAAGAAGGACAAGGACAAAAAGAAAGAGAAGGCGGAGAAACCCGCTACCGTTCTCCAGCCCAACGTCACCGAAGTGCGGCCCAAAGAGCTGGAGTGCGATGTCGTGCGTTTCCAGAACAACAAGGAGAAATGGGTGGCATTCGTCGGCCTGCTCGACGGGCACCCCTACGAGATCTTCACCGGACTGCAGGATGACGAGGAAGGCATCGTGCTGCCCAAGACCGTCACCAAAGGAAGGATCATCAAGCAGACCAACGCCGACGGGTCGCATCGCTACGATTTCCAGTTCGAAAACAGGCGCGGCTACAAGACCACCGTCGAGGGACTGAGCGAGAAGTTCAACCCCGAATACTGGAACTACGCCAAGCTCATCTCCGGCGTACTGCGCTACCGCATGCCCATCTCCCACGTCATCAAACTGGTCAGCTCGCTGCAACTCAAGAACGAGAGCATCAACACCTGGAAGGTCGGCGTGGAACGCGCCCTCAAGAAATACATCGCCGACGGCACCGCCGCCAAAGGACAGGTATGCCCGTCGTGCGGACAGGAAACGCTCGTCTACCAGGAAGGCTGCCTGATCTGCACCAACTGCGGCGCATCGCGCTGCGGATAACCCGACAAAGACCACAGCCATGGCACGACTCATCACCTCGCACGTCTTCATCGACGGCATACGCATGCACGCCCGACACGGCGTACTCGCCCAAGAACGGCTCACCGGCAACGACTACACCATAGACGTAGACGCCGAGTACGACGTGTCGGCCGCCATGCGGTCTGACCAAGTGGACGACACGCTCAACTACGCATCGGTATTCGACGCCGTCAAGGCAGAAATGGACATACCGTCACAGCTCATCGAGCATGTCGCCGGACGTATCGCCGACCGGCTGCTGCAGGATTTCCCCTCCATCAAGTCGCTGAAAATCAGGATACGGAAGGACAATCCTCCCATGGGCGCCGACTGCGACGGAGCCGGCGTGGAAATCTGCGCCGCAAGAGAAAAAACTAATTGAACGCTTGTAGTTTTTCCCATAAATGCTTACCTTTGCCCCTAATATTCAGTACACATGAGCAAAAGACCACTGTTCACGCTATGCCTGCTACTCCTCTTTGCGACTGCCTGCAGCGCAGCAGACAAGGGGTTCACGCTGGTCATCGACGCCGGACACGGCGGAGGCGACTCGGGGGCAAAGGGCACTTACTCCATGGAGAAGAACATCAACCTCAACGTGGCACTCGCCTTCGGCAAATACGTCGAAGCCAACTGCCCCGACGTCAAGGTGGTATACACCCGCAAACGGGACATCTTCATCCCCCTCTACGAGCGTGCCGAAATCGCCAACCGCAACAAGGCCGACCTGTTCATCTCGGTACACACCAACTCGCTCGGAGGCGGACACATCGCCCGCGGCTTCGAGACCTATACGCTCGGAGACGGCACACGGCAGGGCAAAAAGACCAACCTCGACGTGGCCAAGCGCGAGAACTCCGTCATCTACCTCGAAAAAGACTACCAGCAACACTACGTCGGCTTCGACCCGAACTCACCCGAAAGCAACATCATGTTTGAGTTCGTGCAGGACAAGAACCTCTCGCAAAGCATCGACCTGGCCAAAATGCTACAGACCCACGTCTGCCGCATAGCCGGACGGCCCGACAAAGGCGTACACCAGGACAACTTCGCGGTGCTCCGCCTGACCTCCATGCCTTCCTGCCTCATCGAACTGGGATTCATCTCCACCCCCGACGAGGAGCGCCTGCTCAACGACCCCGCCACCGCCGACCTCATGGCCAAAGGCATCTACAACGCCTTCGCCGAATACAAAAGCAAATACGACCGCAGCATCAGCGTGCCCTACAAGACTGAAGCGGCCCCGATAGAAACGCCGGCCATCAACGACGCCCCGGCAGACACGCCGGCTGAACCTGCGGACGAAAAGCCCGCCGAAACCCGAAGCACGGTACGCAAGCCCGCAAAGTCGCAGGACAAGCCCGTCCAACCGAAAGAGACCCGGAGCACCACAACAGCCACATCTGCGGCCACGGACGAGACAAAACCTGTTTTCAAGATACAGATCATCGCCGGCAACATGCGGCTTAGAGCCGACGACCAACACTTCAAAGGACTCAAGGGGTGTGAATGCTACGAAGAAAACGGCATGAAAAAATACACCTACGGAGCCTCCAACAACTATAATGAGATGTACAGACTGCGAAAGGAAATCGCAGAGAAATTCCCGGAATGCTTCATCATCGCCTTCAAAAACGGACAGAAGATGAACATCAACGAGGCCATCCGCGAATTCAAAAACAACAAAAGCAAATAAAAAATCAGTCAAAGCAATATGAGATTCTTTACAAAAGAGGTAAAAATCGCACTCGTCACCATCCTCGGAATTGTGGTTCTGTTCTTCGGAATGAACTTTCTGAAAGGCCTCAACCTGTTCTCCACCAGCAACGAATATTTCATAGAGTTCGAGGACATCAGCGGACTCTCCTCCTCAAGCCCCATCTACGCCGACGGATACAAGGTCGGCACCGTCAAGGGCGTCATCTACGACTACAGCAACGAGCAACCCACCCGCGTACAGATAGACGTCGACAAGCAAATGCGCATACCCGAAGGCAGCACCGCCGAGATAGAGTCTGACATGATGGGCAACGTCAAGGTCAACCTCCTTCTGGCCAACAACCCCCGCCAGCGCATAGAGCCGGGCGGCACCATCAAGGGCGTAGCCAGCGTAGGCATCGTAGGCAAGGTGGCAGGACTGATGCCCGATATCGAAAAGATGCTGCCCAAGCTCGACAGCATCATGGCCAGCCTCAACCTCATCCTCGGCGACCCGAGCATACGCCAGTCCCTGCACAACATACAGAACATCACAGCCGACCTGACCACCTCGACAAAACAGCTCAACACGCTGATGGGGACACTCAATGCCAACGCGCCCAAACTGATGGCCAAGGCCAACGGAACGCTCGACAATGCCGAACGGCTGACCGGCAACCTGGCAGCAGTAGACATCGCATCGACCATGCGCAACGTCGACGAGACCCTGGCCAACGTGAAGTCGCTCACCGCCAAGCTCAACAGCAACGAGGGCTCGCTGGGACTGCTCATGAACGACCCGTCGTTCTACAACAACCTCACCTCCACCATGAACAGTGCAGACTCCCTGCTCGTAGACCTGCGCCAGCACCCCAAACGCTACGTGCACTTCTCGCTGTTCGGGAAGAAAGACAAATAATGAGTTCGGAAAACGTAAACGAAAGTTAAAAAGACAAATTTCAACTGCCATCCGGCAGATAGACCACAAACGCCAGCGTGCAGATACACGTTGGCGTTTTTGGTAGACTTTCCCGGTCCTGATTTTCCAAAAGTTTTCCGTTTTCGAAAATTGCGCAGATGCAAAAGACGGTCATTTCCGGCAATGTTTCACGAACAAAAGGAAAGTACAAGGCGGTATTTTTCAGATAATAATACAAGTTGCAATAATGTTTCACCACTCCAGGCGATGTCCATAAAAAGCGGACAACACGCAAAAGGAGAAATGCGAAAAATTTCCCGTTTGCAGAATTGCCGCCGCGCTTTTTCCGCCTCCTCATCCATCCATACAAGCACGAAACAAGGCATAAGCACAAGGCGGGAAGAAGAAAAACCTATTTGCGGGAAACAAAAAAAATAACTAATTTTGCATCCGCAATAATAGAAAACAACGTCGAAAGACCATATACCGACTACTTTGGCTATGAGTGTACGTCCCGATGCTCTGTGGGAAAACTGTCTTGCCGTCATCCGCAAGAACGTCACTGAGCAGACATTCAAAACATGGTTCCAGCCCATCGCCTTCGATGAATACAACGAAGGCGAGAAGAGGCTGACGCTCTCTATACCCAGTGCCTTCGTGCACGAGTATATAGAGCAGCACTATGTTGGCCTCCTGTACAAAGTACTCGTCAAGTTTTACGGCGAAGGCATAAGCCTCAAATACCGGATACGGGTAGACAATGAGAACAACAAGTCGATCGTAGTCGAAGAAGACGCCCCGGAGAAGATCGCAGCAAGCGAGACCACGGTCTCCAACACCGCACCCACCCCTCTCGACAGCGCACGTCTCCAGGAGATAGACACCCAGCTCGACCCTCACCGCACCTTCAAGAACTATATCGAAGGCGCGAGCAACAAGATGCCGAGATCAGTAGGCATGGCCATTGCCGAGAATCCCAAAGACATCACCTTCAACCCCTTCTTTGTCTACGGTCCATCCGGTTGCGGAAAGACACACCTCATCAATGCCATCGGCGTCCGAGCAAAGCAGCTCTACCCGCAGAAGCGCGTACTCTACGTCAGCGCACGCCTCTTTGAGGTGCAGTACACCAATGCGATGCTGCAGAACAAGATCAACGACTTCATCATGTTCTACCAGACGATCGACCTGCTCATCGTAGACGACGTACAGGAATGGGAAGGCAAGAAGGCCACACAAAACACCTTCTTCCACATCTTCAACCACCTGTACCGCAACGGCAAGCACATCATCCTCGCCAGCGACCGCCCGCCGGTGGAGCTGAACGGCATGAACGAGCGCCTCATCACCCGCTTCTCCGGCGGTGTGACGGCTGAGTTGGAACGTCCAAACGCCGAACTGTGCGTCGACATCCTCAAAGGCATGATACGCCACGAGGGACTCTCCATACCCGACAATATCGTAGAATACATAGCCGCCACCGCCAACGGCAGCGTACGCGACCTGCAAGGTGTGGTGCTCTCGCTTCTGGCCTACAGCGTGTCCTACAACTGCGACATCGACATGCATCTGGCCGAGCGCGTGCTCAAGCGCACAGTCAAGGTAAAGGAATCGCCGCTCACCTTCGACGACATCGTCGAAAGCGTATGCCACCACTACAAAGTCACACCGCAGGCCGTCAACGGGCGGAGCCGCAAGAAAGACTACGTCATGGCCCGGCAGGTATCCATCTACCTTGCACAGAAATACACAAAGATGCCCGCAAGCCGCATCGGCAAACTGATGGGCGGACGCGACCACTCCACCATCATCTACAGTTACAACCAGGTGGAACAACGGCTGAAAGTCGACGCCAAATTCTCGAACGAACTGACCAGCATCGAAAACTCGTTCAGGGCAAAGAACAAGTAAAAACAAAAACAAGCAATACTCTTCATTTTCAATACATGCGCCTTGCGGACACCCCTGCAGGGCGCATCTTTTTTAGCCCCTCACCAGTTCCGCCGGCGAAGGGCAGGCGGCCGAGAAAATAAATAGAGCCAAAAGGTTGGCAATATCAGAAATAAGTAGTATTTTTGCAGAACAATAAAGGCGGGTTCTAAAAATTACCTTTGATGGATTTTTGAATTTTAGTCGAGCGGATTTTTCTGCCTTTCTGAAGGAGCATAGCGGGCTATGCGACTGAAGAAGGACGAAAAAGACGCCGGATAAAATCAAAAAGGCACAAAGAGCATACCCGTCAAAATTGAATTTGGTAATGCGTGGAATTTTTAGAACACGCCTAAACACATAATGTCACAACACTGAATATGAAGAAATTTTTCTGTTCTGTCGTCATTGTCACATTGGTTGCGCTGATGAGCGGTTGTTCATCGGCCAAACACGTTCCTTATTTCCAAAACATTGACAAAGTAGACTTGACCCAGTCGCGCGGTCTTTACGACGCAAAGATCATGCCCAAAGACCAGCTCACCATCACCGTCATCACGACAGATCCGGACGCAGCCCGCCCCTTCAACCTCAATTCCGGCGGAGCCACAAGCGGCAGTTCGGCTACAAGCGGCAGCAGTTCCGTACAAGGCTACCTCGTTGACAACGACGGCAACATCAATTTCCCCGTCATCGGAAAGATACACGTACTGGGCAACACCAAGACACAGTGCGAAGACAAGATACGCGACCTCATCAAGCCCTACATGGCCGCCAACGAAAACCCCATCGTCACCGTACGCATGTCGAGCTACCACGTCACCGTAATGGGTGAGGTCAACAGTCCCAAGGTGGTGCCCGTCACCACCGAAAAGATGAGCATACTCGAGGCCATCGCAGAAGCCGGCGACCTGACCGTCTACGGACGCCGCGACAATGTCATGCTGCTCCGCGAGGACGCCACCGGAGAAAAACACCACTACCGGATCGACCTCAACGACGCCAATGTCATCAATTCACCCTACTTCTACCTCCAGCAAAACGACGTGGTCTATGTGCAGCCGAACAAGACAAAGTCTACCGGCGCAGGCGTCGGCCCGTCCACCACACTGTGGTTCTCATTCGTAGGTATCGTCACGTCGGTGGCGTCACTGGTAGTTTCGCTTTGCAGATAAACAAAACATGAAAAGAGCGTTGAGCCTTGCACAAAGGATACTTGACGCTCTATTTTTATAGGCAGACGGATTTCAGACACACGGAAGACCCACCGGACAAGAACTCCCCCCCCAACAGGCAAAAAGATAACAGGAACAAGGGCGGAAATCCATAGCACCGCCCATAACATAACAACAAAACATCAGTCACAGTGGAACCACTAAAGCACGAGTGTGGCGTGGCAATGATCAGATTGCTCAAGCCGCTGGAATACTATCAAGAGAAATACGGCACCTGGATGTTCGGCCTCAACAAACTCTATCTCATGATGGAGAAACAGCACAACCGCGGACAGGAAGGCGCCGGACTGGCTTGCGTCAAACTTGACGGGAAGCCCGGCAATGAATACATGTTCCGCGAACGCGCCGAAGGAAAGAACGCCGTGACCGAAATATTCGGAACCGTCAACAAAAACTACCGCAACCTCACCCCCGAGCAACTCTCCGATGCCCAGTACGCCAAGGAGCACCTCCCCTTCGCCGGAGAACTCTACATGGGACACCTGCGCTACAGCACGACGGGCAAGAGCGGCATACAGTACGTACACCCCTTCCTGCGCCGCAACAACTGGAAAGCCAAGAACCTCTGTCTCTGCGGCAACTTCAACATGACAAACGTCGACGAGATCTTCGACATCCTCACCCGCCAGGGACAAAGCCCGCGCATCTACAGCGACAGCTACATCATGCTGGAACACATGGGCCACCGCCTCGACCGCGAAGTGGAGCGCAACTTCATCGCTGCCAAGGCCATGGAACTGGAGGACACCGACATCACCCGCTACATCGAAGACCACGTGAAGATGAGCAACGTGCTGAAGACCGCCATGCCGCAGTTTGACGGCGGATACGTAGTCTGCGGCATCACCGGTTCGGGAGAGATGTTCTCCATGCGCGACCCGTGGGGCATACGTCCCGCCTTCTACTACAAGAACGAGGACTTTGTCGTACTGGCCAGCGAGCGCCCGGTACTGCAGACCACCTTCGACCTGGAGACGGAAGATATCCAGGAGCTGCAGCCCGGCACCGCCCTGCTCGTCAAGCGCAACGGCGAATGTACCATCGAGCGCATACTCGAGCAAAAGGGCGACTCGGCCTGTTCCTTCGAGCGCATCTACTTCAGCCGCGGGTCAGACCGCGACATCTACAAGGAGCGCAAGAAGCTCGGCGAACAGCTCACCACACCCATACTCAAAGCCGTCGACTACGATGTCGACCATACCGTATTCAGCTACATCCCCAACACGGCCGAAGTGGCCTACTACGGCATGCTGAGCGGATTCAAGCAATACCTCAACGCCACAAAGATAGAGCGCATCGCCGCCCTCGGGCATATCCCCACCAAGGAGGAGCTCAACAAGATACTCAGCGACTACGTGCGCTCGGAGAAGATAGCGTGGAAAGACATCAAGCTGCGCACCTTCATCACCGAAGGCAACTCGCGCAACGACCTCGCCTCCCACGTGTACGACGTCACCTACGGCAGCATCGAGCCGTATGTCGACAACCTCGTCATCATAGACGACAGTATCGTGCGCGGCACTACGCTCAAGGAGAGCATCCTGCGCATACTCGACCGTCTCCATCCCAAGAAGATCGTCATCGTGTCGAGCGCACCGCAGATACGCTACCCCGACTACTACGGCATCGACATGGCACGCTTGGAGGAGTTCTGCGTATTCCGCGCCGCCATACGCCTGCTGGTAGAGCAGGGCAAGACCGACCTCATCAAGGCCACCTACGAGGCATGCAAGGCCGAGCTGCAGAAGCCCAAAGAGGAGCAGACCAATCCGGTACGCGCCATCTACAAGCCCTTCACCACCGAAGACATCAACAACAAGATCGTCGAGATGCTGCGCCCCGAAGGCATGACCACCCCCATACAGCTCGTCTACCAAAGCCTCGAAGGACTGCACGAGGCCATCCCCGAGCACAAGGGCGACTGGTACTTCACCGGCCACTACCCCACCCCGGGCGGCACAAAGCTCTGCAACCAGGCTTTCGTAAACTACTACGAGAACGTATTCCAAAACATCATCCGCCAATAAGACGGCAAACGAAAAGACATCAGGAGAAAGAACATAAATTCCAAGACGCAAAATGAGAAACGTAACATTAGTACTGGAAGACGGAACCCGATTCCACGGCAAGTCATTCGGCCATGAGGCACCGGTGGCAGGAGAGGTCGTCTTCAACACCGCCATGATGGGCTACCCCGAGTCACTGACCGACCCCTCATACGCCGGACAGCTCATGACGCTGACCTATCCGCTCGTCGGCAACTACGGCGTACCCCCCTTCACCTTCGAGGCCAACGGTCTGCCCACCTTCATGGAGAGCGACAAGATCTACGCCTCGGCCATCATCGTCGCCGACTACAGCGAGCAGTACTGCCACTGGAACGCCAAGGAAAGTCTCGGAGACTGGCTCAAGCGCGAGCACGTACCCGGCATCACCGGCATCGACACCCGCGAACTGACCAAGGTGCTGCGCGAGCACGGTGTCATGATGGGAAAGATTCTCTTCGACGACGAGCCTGACAACATACCCGAAGCCGACTACGCCGGAGTGAACTTTGTCGACCAGGTGAGCTGCAAGGACATCATCCGCTACAACGAGGGCGCCGGAAAAAAGGTCGTGCTCGTAGACTGCGGCGTCAAGGCCAACATCATACGCTGTCTCATCAACCGCGGCGTGGAAGTCATCCGCGTACCCTGGAACTACGACTACACCGGCATGCAGTTTGATGGACTCTTCCTGGCCAACGGCCCCGGCGACCCCGACATGTGCGAAGATGCCGTCAACATCATCCGCAGACAGATGAGCCAGTCCAGCAAGCCCATCTGCGGCATCTGCATGGGCAACCAGCTGCTGGCAAAGGCCGGCGGCGCAAGCATCTACAAGCTGAAATACGGACACCGCTCACACAACCAGCCCGTGCGCATGGTGGGCACCGACAACTGCTACATCACCTCGCAGAACCACGGCTACGCCGTAGACGCACATACCCTCGGACAGGACTGGGAGGAGCTGTTCGTCAACATGAACGACGGTTCCAACGAGGGCATCCGCCACAAAACCAACCCCTGGTTCTCCAGCCAGTTCCATCCCGAAGCCTGCTCAGGCCCGGTAGACACAGAGTTTATGTTCGACAAATTCGTTGACACACTAAAGATGTAATCATGAAAGACGAAAGCATAAAGAAAGTTCTCCTCCTCGGCTCAGGAGCCTTGAAAATCGGTGAAGCCGGAGAGTTCGACTACTCCGGTTCGCAAGCCCTCAAAGCCCTGCGCGAAGAAGGCGTCGAGACCGTTCTCATCAACCCCAATATCGCAACGGTACAGACCTCGGAAGGCGTAGCCGACCAGATCTATTTCCTTCCCGTACAGCCCTATTTCGTAGAGCGCGTCATCCAGAAAGAGCATCCCGACGGCATCCTGCTGAGTTTCGGCGGACAGACCGCTCTCAACTGCGGTGTGGAGCTCTACCGCCAGGGCATACTCGAGAAGTACGGCGTCAAGGTGCTCGGCACCCCCGTACAGGCCATCATGGACACCGAAGACCGCGAGCTCTTCGTAGAGAAGCTCGACGAGATCAATGTCAAGACCATCAAGAGCGAAGCCTGCGAGAACATCGAGCAGACCCGCAAGGCCGCCGCCGCCCTCGGCTACCCCGTCATCATCCGCGCCGCCTACGCCCTCGGCGGTCTCGGCTCGGGCTTCGCCGACAATGAGGAAGAGCTCAACAAGCTCGCCGAAAAAGCATTCTCCTTCTCCCCGCAGGTACTCGTGGAAAAAAGCCTCAAGGGATGGAAGGAAATAGAATACGAGGTAGTGCGCGACCGCTACGACAACTGTATCACGGTCTGCAACATGGAGAACTTCGACCCGCTCGGCATCCACACAGGCGAGAGCATCGTCATCGCCCCGTCGCAGACGCTCACCAACAGCGAGTACCACAAGCTCCGCGCCCTCGCCATCAAGATCATACGCCATATCGGTATCGTGGGCGAATGCAACGTGCAGTACGCCTTCGACCCAAAATCGGAAGACTACCGTGTCATAGAGGTGAACGCCCGTCTGAGCCGTTCGTCCGCCCTCGCCTCCAAAGCCACCGGCTATCCGCTGGCATTCGTTGCCGCCAAGCTCGGCATGGGCTACGGTCTCTTCGAACTGAAAAACTCCGTGACCAAGACCACATCGGCCTTCTTCGAGCCTGCACTCGACTATGTAGTGTGCAAGATACCGCGCTGGGACCTCTCCAAGTTCCGCGGTGTCGACAAGGAGCTCGGTTCGTCGATGAAGTCGGTCGGCGAAGTGATGGCCATCGGCCGCAACTTCGAAGAAGCCATACAAAAGGGTCTCCGCATGATCGGCCAGGGCATGCACGGATACGTAGAGAACAAAGAACTTGAAATACCCGACATCGATGCGGCCCTCCGCGAACCGACCGACAAGCGCGTGTTCGTCATCTCCAAAGCCATGCACAAAGGCTACACCGTCGACGACATACACGCACTGACCAAGATCGACAAGTGGTTCCTCGAGAAGCTCAAGCACATCATCGACATCGACGAGGCGATGAAGAAGTGCAACATCAACACCCTCGACAAGGAGTTGCTCCGCACAGCCAAGGTATACGGATTCACCGATTTCCAGATCGCCCGCGCCGTGGGTCTCGAAGACGAGCTGCACTCCATGGCCAAGGCCGCACTCGTGGTACGCAACCTGCGCAAGAACTACGGCATTCTGCCCGTCGTGAAGCAGATCGACACCCTGGCCGCCGAATATCCGGCACAGACCAACTACCTCTACGTCACCTACGCCGGCGTGAAGAGCGACATCACCTTCGAGAACGACCACCGCTCCATCATCGTGCTCGGATCCGGCGCCTACCGCATCGGCTCCTCCGTAGAGTTCGACTGGTGCGGCGTGCAGGCCCTCAACACCATCCGCAAGGAAGGCTGGCGCTCGGTGATGATCAACTACAACCCCGAGACCGTCTCCACCGACTATGACATGTGCGACCGTCTGTACTTCGACGAGCTCACCTTCGAGCGCGTCATGGACATCATCGACCTCGAGCAGCCCCACGGCGTCATCGTCTCCACCGGCGGACAGATACCCAACAACCTCGCCATGCGCCTCGACGAGCAGCACGTGCCCATCCTCGGCACCAAGGCCATCGACATCGACCACGCCGAGGACCGCGCCAAATTCTCGCAGATGCTCACCAACAACGGCATCAACCAGCCTGAATGGAGCGCACTGACAAGCATGGACGACATCGACCGCTTCATCGAGCGTGTCGGATTCCCGGTACTTGTGCGTCCGTCATACGTGCTCTCCGGTGCCGCCATGAACGTCTGCTCAAACGAGGACGAGCTCAAACGTTTCCTCCAACTGGCAGCCAACGTGAGCGAAGACCACCCCGTAGTGGTCAGCAAATTCATCGAGCACGCCAAGGAGATCGAAATGGACGCCGTGGCCAAAAACGGCGAAGTCATCGCCTACGCCATATCCGAGCACATCGAGTTTGCCGGCGTTCACTCCGGCGACGCCACCATACAGTTCCCGCCGCAGAAACTCTACGTCGAGACCGTGCGCCGCGTGAAGCGTGTAGGCCGTCAGATTGCCAAGGAGCTGCACATCAACGGCCCGTTCAACATCCAGTTCATGGCCCGCGACAACGACATCCTTGTCATCGAGTGCAACCTTCGCGCATCACGCTCCTTCCCGTTCGTCAGCAAGGTACTGAAGATCAACCTCATCGAGCTGGCCACCCGCGTGATGCTCGGTCTGCCCGTAGAAAAGCCCAACAAAAACCTGTTCGACCTCGACTACGTGGGCATCAAGGCCTCACAGTTCTCCTTCAACCGTCTGCAGAAGGCCGACCCCGTGCTCGGCGTAGACATGAGCAGTACCGGCGAAGTGGGCTGTCTGGGCGACGACACCAACACCGCCCTGCTCAAGAGCATGCTCAGTGTAGGCCACCGCATACCCAAGCGCTCCATCCTTCTCTCCACCGGTAGCGCCAAGCAAAAGGTGGAAATGCTCGAAGCTGCCCGCATGCTGCAGAAGCACGGATATGAACTGTACGCCACGGGCGGCACCAGCAAGTTCCTCACTGAGAACGGAATCGAGAACACCCACGTGCTGTGGCCCTCTGAAGAAGGCAACGCGCCCAAGGCGCTCGACATGCTGCACAGACATGAGATCGACATGGTGGTGAACATACCGAAGAACCTCACCTCGTCGGAGCTAACCAACGGCTACAAGATACGCCGCGCCGCCATCGACCTCAACGTGCCGCTCATCACCAACTCACGTCTGGCCAGTGCCTTCATCTACGCCTTCTGCACTACCAAGCCCGAAGACATCGACATCAAGGCCTGGGGCGAGTACTAACCACGCATAGACCGGCACGCAGCCAGGCGGTCTTTCTGCAGAGACGGTACCGCCGGGCATGAGTGCACACCGATACCAAACGGCCCGTACAACCCGTACAACTGTCGCGCAACCACGGTTGCCGATGTAGTACGGATTGTACGGGCCATTTCCTTTACATTGCAAGGCTATCCGGTACCAATACGTCATTTGCTTACACTCTGCGCACTCAGTCTACTGACTTTTGGCATATACACTTACAATTCATAAGAAAAACCACATTGCACGCCACACAGACTGACAGATTGTAAGCCATCAAGGTTTTTTTCACAAATTATAGGGCATGTCAGATTGCAAAATCACTTTTTTTCAGTAATTTTGCCGCAACAAAAGGACGAAAGACATGCAAAACTTCTCCACAATACAGACAACAAACAAAGTATTGCTGATATACACCGGTGGCACCATCGGTATGGGTGTCAATCCCAACACGGGTGCACTTGAGCCACTTGACTTCGACCACCTCATCAACAATATGCCGGAGTTTGCATATTTGCAGACCGATATCGACACCTATCAGTTCACCCAGCCGATAGACTCCAGCGATATCAGTCCCCGCATGTGGGCACAACTGGTGCGCATCATCGCAGAGCGGTACGACCAGTACGACGGCTTTGTCATACTGCACGGCACCGACACCATGTCGTACACCGCCTCCGCCCTTTCGTTTATGCTGGAAAACCTCACCAAGCCTGTCATCCTCACCGGCAGCCAGCTGCCGATGGGCACACTGCGCACCGACGGCAAGGAAAACCTTGTGACGAGCATCGAGATTGCCGCCACCAAGCGACCCGACGGACACCCGATGGTACCCGAGGTGTGCATCTACTTTGGCGGCAAACTCATCCGCGGCAACCGCAGCACCAAGCAGAACGCCGACGGATTCAATGCCTTTGCATCCTTCAACTATCCCCACCTCTGCGAAGTGGGCGTCACCTTCTCCTATAGCACCCACCACATACTGGAGCCCGACTACAGCAAACCGATGGTTTCGCATACGGGCATGAACCAGAACGTGGTCGTATTCTCCCTCTTCCCCGGCATACAGGAAAGCATCGTGCGCCACGTACTCGAAGCCCCCGAACTGCGGGGCATCGTCATGCGAAGCTTCGGCAGCGGCAACGCCCCGCAAAATTCATGGCTGCTGCGTCTGCTCCGCGATGCCGTTCGGCGCGGCGTCACCGTGGTCAACATCAGCCAGTGCATAGCCGGCTGCGTGGAGATGGGCCGCTACGATACCGGATTCCAACTCAAAGAGGCCGGAGTCATCAGCGGATACGACAGCACGGTGGAGAGCGCCGTCACAAAACTGATGTTCCTCCAAGCCCATTTCTCCGACAACAACATCATCCGCAGCTATATGGATCGCTCTCTGTGCGGAGAAATTTCCAAGGACATAGAATAAAAGCATACTCCAAATCCGTTTTTATTAAAGGCGTGTTCTAAAAATTCCACGCATTATCAAAGGTAATTTTTAGAACCCGCCTTCATCTATATTTTCACTCCACCAAAACCGGATCAAAGACTGACCTCGACGAATGCACCCGGCTGCAGACTGACGGTCTTCATGCCTGTGACATCTGCAGGAAGCGGTGTCTTGCATGCCTCGGTGGAGGTCTCGGCGTATATCGTCACATCGGCGGGATAAATGGTGGGGTTGGTCACTTTGAGCGTCATGTGCCCGCCGTCGACCTTCACTGTCTCTACCGTCACATGGTCAAATACCGTCACCTGCTCCTTGTCGGTCAGCACATAGATGCCCGGTATTTGGGCAACGGTCATCATGGCCGCCGTTTCTGTCCATGAGCAAGACCCGAAGATCTGGCCGCCGATTTGGTCTTTGCCTTCCCAGTCGCTCAGATTGACCCGCTCGCAGATACCGCCATAGGGCATCTTCCCTATCTGACACTCTTTGCGGCAGACATATTGCGGCAGGCCGTGGGCAATGTCGGCAAGAAGGTCGAGCGCACGCTTGTCGCCCGTAGCACGGTAATACTTGAGCAGACTGTTTCCCGACCAAGTGCAGATGCCCGGTGCGCTGTGCTTGTTGGCTACACTGGCCCAGACCGATCCAGTGGCGTGCGCATGGGCCTTGCCCATAGCTGAATTTTCCGGAAAACGAAAATCATAGGAGACGGTCCAGCTGACGCAAAGGGGCAACAGGTCGGCCGCATACTCCAGCCATTCCTTCTCGCCTGTCATCTCATGGAGCACGGTGTACGACTCAAAGAGTGCGAATGCCGACTCACTGTCGGGAGCCGACAGTATTTCGCCCGGCCCTCCGGTCGTATAGCCCTTCTTCACATAGTTTTGGTAGAACCAGCGGGCACTCTCCTTGGCCACCTCCATATAGCGGGGATTGTGATAGGTCTGCGAAGCCAAGGCCAAACCTGCCGGAAGAATAGCCCCGGCACAGGAATTGCCGATGCAGAGATCGCCGGTCTCCACATTGACAAACTGGCCAAACTGCCCGTACTTGTCCCACAGACGCACAAAGGCGTCTGCCAGCCGGCGGGTACCGGCCCTCCAGGAGTCCTTCACCTGTTCGCCACGCGCTGACAAGAGGGTCATCTGTAGTTGCGAGAGATACAGGAAGTCGCCCTGCGAGCGTACAAAGCCGACATTGTTGTCCAGCGGTTTTCCATAACCGAAACCCACAAACTCCTTTCCGTTGCCATAGCCGTAAAAGAATCCCGACTTTGTCTGCGTACGGTTGTAGATGACATCAAGATTTTTCTTAGCGCACACCCTGTCGGAGTCCGATCCCAGCGACAGGATGGGATATGTGGCCTGACCACCGCCTACCCAGCCCAGCTGCCAGATGAAGTTCCATGTCGCCTCCTCCTGCACATCGCTCAGCCAATACAAGTTTATGCGGTCGTCCCAACGGCGTGTACGGTACAGATTGTCAAGCAATGACCATACCTCGCTGTACGGCAATACGTCACGGCGCGTGCTCGGATTGAAGTCCTTGCGTACCGCCACAAAACGGTTGAACATATCGTCCAGCTCCTTGGCCTTGAAGTCATAGACCCGGAAAGACATCGACACGCTCTCCCCTTCACGCACGGTCACGGCCGAGTCTTCCTCCTCGTTGGTACGGATGACCGGGGCAGTAATGGAAAAAGTGGCTTTCGAGCGGTCGGCATTCTCGGCTATCGTCATGCCATAGTCGCCCAACTCGTTGCCTTGGTTGGTCTGCACCATCCACGCCCGCTGGTCGCGCTCCGAGAAGTAGGCCATCAACGGGGTGGACGCGTTGCCGGAAATCAGTTCGACGGCGCGGGGCGCACCGTCTCTCTTGCCCAATGTGGGATGGTGGGCGGCCATCATCGTGGGCATATCCAGACGCCACTCCGTCGGATCATACCAGAAGGGGGGATAGCCGATGGCTTTTGTGTCGAAACGGTTGCCGTCGTAGACAACGGCAGGCACAAAGACATAGTTGTCGGGCGTCCAGTTGTCAACTCCGAAATCCACTGAAAACGACACCTGCTCGGCAATGCCCTTTTTCAGTTGCCAGGTACAGCTATAGTCGAGCGCCGTCTTGTCGCCCGCCACCTGCTGCTTGTGCATGGTCAGCAGCCACTGGCACCCCTTGCTGTCAGTCACGACCGATGCACCATTGACCTCAAACGAGGTTGCCGCCACTATTTTTCTCTCCTGATGATACCTTACGGCAGGTTTTATTGTCACTGCACCACAAACACTGTACCATGACATCAGCAAAGCCAACACCGAAAAAGCTGCTATCCGTTTGTTCCTCATAATAAGCGATTTAGGTAGTACGTACTATAGATACGCAAAAATACAAAAAATTGCGGAATGAGCGAACATGGGGAATGGACAAACAGTACTATTTCTCAAAGATTATTTCTTGAATATCGACAGCGGTTTCACCTCGGTCGTTCCGTTCTCGGTCACCTCGCCATAGCACTGTCGGTAACCGGATTTTTTGATGAGAGGAATGATATTTGCAGGAGTTTCCGAATGGTTGGAAATTATGATAAAGTCTGCCTGTCTTGCTACAATGGCCTTTTCCCGCTCCCTCATCATTTGGTCTGATGCATCCTTCTGCTGTGCCCAATACCTGCAAGCCGGCAACACACGCCCAAGCAATCCAAGACCATAGTCCCCGCTAAAGAACATGACTTTGGCCTTATCAGTATGTGCAAAGTATTGCATCGTAGCGACACGTATTCCGTCCGCTCTTGAAAATGCTGTGAAATAATTCAGTCTCAGATTGAAAACTATACCTGCAAAAAATATACATGCAAGCAGGATGGCATATTTCCGTCGTCCAATCCGCTCTGCAAATCTAGAAAACACTTTGGCCACATAGATAAGCACAAACACACAGAAAGGCATTGCCGAAGCGAAATAGTGCAGACACACAGAACGCAACACAAGGAAAACATAGAAAGGAAGAAAAGCGAGCAATAGCCAATAGCTCAAACGCATGCGGCGGCAGAAAAGTGCGATTAAGACAAAAAGAAAAGTCAGTAGGACCTTGTCTCTGAAAAAACTCATCAGCGGATAGCTATGAGTGATAGAAAAGGTATTGATGAAATACTCGTTTACAAAATCGGTAAAATTGCCGAGACACAGAAAATAAACAACAAAGGGAAGCACTAAAACCCCTATTCCAGCCAATCCACAAAGTATATTGCAAGGCTCACGGCGTTTGATGGAAAAAGCCGCTACGACGAGAGCCATGCCGCCCATCATAAAAAAACAGTTCCACTTGATCAGAAGGCAGCAGGCCATGCATAAACCTACTCCAAAGCAATTTTTACCCCCCCCTACGGGTACGGGACATACTGAGCATTTCCCGACAGGTAAGCCAAAGGCCTCCACAGATGGCAGGAGCGCAAAAATCTTCGGCACGCACCTCATTGTGATAGACAATAAAAAACAGGAAAAACGGCATCGTCACCAGCACGAACCATGACTCTCTTGAAGTCAAAAACAGCCGGGCGGTAAGCCAGACAAAGTGCAAAGAAACCATATAGGCTACAACACTGAGCCAAAACACACCGTGATAGAATACCGGAGAAAGCAGATAGCCCAAACCATAGATGAGCCATAGCAACGGACCTTTTGAGTCGGCAAAGTCAACATAGGGCACCAACCCTTCCATCCATGCCTTGCCGCAGGTGAAAAACCATGCCGAATCACATCGTCCACCATAAATGTCGGCCAAATAAGAGTCGGGAGAAAGCAAAAGCAGCAACACAAACGAGAGTAGGAAAAGCAATGCCCAATGGATAACGGCACGCTTGCCAAACGTAGAGGGTAAGCAATGATTGGAACAAAATTGGATATTCATATTATTGTCACGATATGAATGAATAAGGCTCGAGAAGAGTGCAAGCAAAAAAATCTGGCACCATCGTGGCGCTTCTTCAAACACTGATTCAAAAATCAAAAACTATATTTAACTGAAAAACTCCGGCCAACCGAGATTGTGCCGGAGTCTGATGATTTTAAGTCTGTGTGCCGAAGGCCGCAATGCCGTCCGGCGCACCAGACTTGATATTCAGAAAGACAGTGTATTACTGCTTTGCGATGATCTTGTAGTACTTCTTGTCCTTGGCCCAGAAGAGCTTGGTGTAGTAGCCGGCAACGCCGTCATTGGTACCGCCCTCATAATACTTGGAGATGGCGTCCTGGCAGTTGGCAGCATTGTAGTTCAGCTCATCAGAGGGATAAGGCAGACGAGAGGGAGGTGTGGGGTAGCTTGTCGTGATACCGTCCTCTGCGAATTCCACAGCGGGATAACCGGTACGACGGGTTACGTTCCAAGCCTCAAGCAGGTTGGTCCAGCTGAAGTTCAGCCAAAGCTGCTTGCAGATGCACTCCTGAGTGCCGTTCCACTGCTTCTGTGCATACATCACCATAGTACCATCACTCGGGCGCTTGATTGCACGCTTGCTGGTGTGGCTGTCGCTGGGGTTGGTAGCGTCGTACAGAGAGCTGCTCTCCTTTGCATCCCAAAAGTAAGTGATGGACTCCTTTACTCCCGCTTCGAAGTAAGCCTGTGCCCAAGCCTCGTTCTTTGCTACACCATAGCCCATAAGGTATGCTTCAGACTTGATAAGGTTCACCTCAGCAGCACCTATCCAAAGACCGAACAGGTTGGTATTGCCTTGGTACTCAGCGATACCTGCATAAGCGGTAGAGTCAAGCGTACAGTAGTAGGCTGCATTTGTAATTTTCGGTTCGCGGTTGGCATACTCCTTGACCTTGTCGGAAGCGATGTTACTGATGTCAGTATTAGACTTTGTCAGGTCGTAAGTGATGTACTCGTTGTCCGGGTTCGGATCGAGAAGAACATACACGCGGGGGTCAGTGTTTGCGTCAGGTATACCGTTGGCAGGTACGTTCATTGCATCGAGGTAAGTCTGCGAAGGACTGTATCCGCCATGGAGAGCCTGAGAAACGCTCTTGCCGAAATTGAAGGTGTCATTGGCAGTACTTGCGGTCACGCCCATGTTCTCTTCGTTATCAGTGATAACAGGGTATTTTTCAGGATTCTCCAGCACTTCCTTGATGGTTGCACGGCCTTCAGCGGTGAGATCACCGTTGGTAGCGAGGTGCAGACCGATACGGAGACGCAGGGAGTTGATGTACTTCCGCCACATGTTCACGTTACCGTCAGCCGTAGTGTAGTCCTTGTTCTTGAGAGAAGTCTGGGCCGTACTGTTGGGGCCGCCGTTTACGAAGTAGTCGGCTGCTTCCTTGAGGTCAGTGAGGATCTGCTTGTACAGGTCGGTATCCTTGTCATAGACGCACTGGGTCTTGGCACCAGCGTAGTCGCTGTTCAGCCAAAGGGTACCTGCGCCGTTGAAGGGAACGCTTCCATAGAGGGAGAGCATCTCGTGGAGCTGTGCATCGACAAGCACACGGGAGAGGACGACAAACACCTCGTTGTTGGGCTTCTGCGACTCATCGAGAGCCTCGTAGGTATTCACCACGAGACGATACTGGGTGAGCATGTCGTAGAAAGCCTTCCAACGGTCATTGTAGCGGGCCTCACCGGCGCCCTTGAAACGGCCGTTGCCGTTGGAGTTGCCGAAGATACCGGAGAACACACCAGAAGTGGTCATCTGGCAGTAGTAGCGGTAGTATATCGGGTTCATCCATGTATTGCCCTTGTAGAGTACCGCCGTGAACGCGTCGGGTACGGTGGCATTCTTTGTGGTAGCCGGATTCTGGTACTTTTCGGTGTAGTCCGAGTCAGCACATGAACCGAGTGTGAGCAGAGCCAGACCTGCTACCGCAATCGATGAAAATATATTCTTTTTCATATACTTTTCTGTTTTTATAAAATTCCTGTTGATTCTTTCGGATTAGAAACTTGCGCGGACGGAGAAACCGAAGGTACGTGCACTTGCGGTAGAACCACCGATGATGGACTGGTAGATCCAGTTGGTACCGTCGGTTGTCTCAGAGTCGAACAGCTTCATAGAGCGGTAGATGTAGAACGGGTTGCGGGCGAAAGCAGAAACCGTGAGGTTGCTGCAAGCGAACTTCTTGGTGATGGAGGTCGGCAATGTGTAGGCAAGGCTGATCTCGCGGCACTTCAGGTAGGAGTTCTTCTGTACGGCCTCAGCATAGCTCTGAGTTACGCTTGATCCCCAGCCATAGTGACCGTCGTTGGCCTCGAACTGAGTAACGATGATGTCGTTCTTTTCGCCGTTTTCCTTCACACCGTCAACGATGATACCGTTGTCCCATACATAGTGGCCGTCAATCATGGTCTCGCCACGCTTATAGCCAGCGATGATGTTGGCGTCGGTCACTCTGACGAGAGAGGTCTTGTCGGTCACCTTGTCGGTCTTGCTGTAGTAGTAGATACCGCCGTGTGCACCGTCGCGTACGCCGACTGCATCGGTGATGTTACCTACAGACATCATGTACTGCCAGGGGAGGTTGAGCACGTCGCCGCCGATACGGAAGTCGAAGGTCATGTCGAGCGACCAGTTCTTGTAGCTCAGGCTTGTGCCGATACCACCGGTGAACTTAGGCATGGCGTTGCCGACCTTGTGCATCTCAGAGGTGTCAGCGATACGCAGACCATTGGAACCGATGATGTAGTTGCCCTTGTCGTCGGTCTTCCAGGTGTAAGCATACCAGTCACCCATAGCCTCTCCTACGTGAGACTCGAGGCGAACGGCACCGTCAGTGCTGTAGTGCTCGAGAACGTCGAGACCGTCAGCAAGTTTCTTGACAGTGTTCTTGTTCCATGCGATGTTGGCACGGACATCCCAACGCCAGTCCTTGTTGAGGATAGGAGTACCGTTCACGCTGAACTCGATACCTTCGTTGGTCAGGTCACCTACGTTCATCCACATGCTCTGTCCACCCATAGAGGCGGCAGCGGTAGTCTGCAGGATCTGGTCGGTGATGTCGTTGTGGTAGTAGTTGAACTCGAAGCCCAAACGGTTGTTGAAGAACTTGTTCTCGATACCGATTTCAAACTCCTTCTTCTTCTCGGGCTGGAGGCTTTCGTTACCTACTGTTGAGGGAACGTAGATGTAAGTATAAGTGTCTTTGCGCTGCAGCGAACCTACGTTGTAGACGAGGTTGGCCTTATAGAGCTCGGGGGCGTTACCTACGATACCGTAAGACACGCGGATCTTGCCGTAGTTCCACCAGCTGGGACGCTTGTCTTTGAGCATCTCGGTGTAGAGCAAGCTTGCGCTCACTGAGGGATACCAGAATGCGTTGTGGCCCTTGGCAAGGGTAGAGGTCTTCTCGTTGCGGATAGATCCCTCGATGTATGCCCAGCTGTCGTAGCCGTAGCTTGCAGTGAGGAACAGACCGGTACGGAGCTGCTCCTGCTTGTTCATGCTGGCGTTCTTGGTACCGACAGAAGCGTTGAGGTTGAACCAGTTCTCCTGCAACAGACCGTTCTGTGTGCTGACAGCGCTCTGGTAGAGGCTCTCCTGACGTGCAGTCCAACCGAAGTTGGCGGTCACGTTGTGCTTGGTGGCGAAGGTCTTGTCGAACATCAACATGATGTCGCCGTAAACGGTGTTGTACTGATAGTTGGTCAGACCGTAAGAGTCAGAGTAATGGCCGTCCTTGGAGAAAGAGTGGGCGTTCTCTGCGCTGTTCTTGTTCTCGATCTTGTCGGTGGTGAGGTCTTGTGCCAGACGTGCGCTCAGCTTCAGACCAGGGATGAACTCCCATGTGGGGTTGATAGAACCGATGAAGCGGTTGTGGCGCTCTTCCTGTGTCTTGCCGAAGATATTCCAAAAATACTCGCTGACGAGAGAGGTGGAACCCATCGGCGTGTAGAGGAACTGCTCATCGGGAGTAACGGTATCTGCGGTACCGCCGTTGATGCTCGATACAGAGTTCATGTAGCCGGCGCTTGTCACGGTGTGCTCGCGGATGTACTTCACGTCAGTGAAACCGCCGAACATACCGGAGTAGTTGTTGGTCAGACGGCCGATACGGTAAGCACGGTTCTTGATGTACTGTGTGGTGAAGGTAGCGGCGTAGTTCAACTTGATGTTCTTGGTCACGTCGAACGTACCGTTGAGGTTGAAGTTGTGCTTGTTGTTGTTTGAGTTATACTGCATCGACTGAACGTCGTTGTAGGTATAAGAGAAACGTACATTGTTGTGCTCGGTGCTGTTGGTCAGCGCGAGGTTGTAAGTCTGGTTGATACCGGTGCGGAAGATGTCGGCCCACTGGTTGTGGTCGATTGGAGTGTAGGCACGCTCGTTGCCGTCGAAGTAGGTCACCTTCTTGTTGGCGTCGTAGGGAGCACCGTAGGAATAGTAGCTCTCGCGGTTGGGCGTAGTGATGGACTTGCCGTTGCGGTCCATCTTGGTGGTGCGGAAACCGGTGAGGGCTTCGGGAGCCTTGTCGCCGAGTACGTAGTTGTCGTAACCGGGACCGTACTCCTTCTGGATCTCAGGCATGTAGGCCACCCTGTCGAAGCTGACGTTGGCACTGAAGTCAACGTGTGTACCGGAACCGGCCTTGCCCTTCTTTGTGGTGATCATCACAACGCCGTTGGCAGCCTCAGAACCGTAGAGTGCGGAAGCGGCGGCACCCTTCAGGATGGAGATGTTCTCGATATCCTCGGGGTTGATGTCAACGAGACCGTTGGACTCGATACGCTGGCTTGACCAGTAGTCGTTGTTGTTGGCATTGCCGTTGTGGATAGGCACACCGTCGAGTACGAGCAGCGGCTGGGTGTTTCCGGAGATAGAGGAGAGACCGCGGACAGTGATGGATACGGATGATGTACCGCCACCAGGAGCGGACTGGATACGTACACCGGTAGCCTTGCCGTAAAGACCGGTAGCGATGTTGCTGCCGCCGGTTCTGGTCAGGTCGTCAGAAGAGATGGAGCTTACGGCGTAACCGAGCTTCTTGGCGTCCTTCTTGATACCGAGGGCAGTAACGACTACCTCGTCGAGAGACTTGGCGTCCTCCTTGAGTGTGATATTGAGGGGTTTGCCGTTGTATACGACCTCCTGGGGCTCGAAGCCCAGGTAAGTGATGCGGAGCACAGCGCCCTTCTTGGCCTTGATCGTAAAGTTACCGTCGAGATCGGTCACTGTACCCGTCGTCGAGCCTTTCACTACGACAGAAGCACCGATGACAGATTCACCAGAGGCATCTTTGACGACACCCCGACATTCTGCGTCTTGCTGCGCACTGAGTGTGGCATTGCCAGCAGGACTGGTCCCAGCATAGACCATGCCGACACCGCTCATTGACATGAGCGCCATCAGTGTGCTGACTGTTTTGATTCGCTTTGACATAGATGTTAAATTTAATTTTGGTAAATAATGGTTATTCGTAATTTCTTTCCAATGGGCCGACACACCTATTAATATAATGTGAAAATGGCCGTACAATCGCTTTTCATTTGCCTTCTGCCCTTTGCGCCATGCAACGGAAAATGCAGTCTCCAAAAACGGAGAAGCTACTCATACTGTGTTCTTTATATTGGGAACAGGCAATAGCTGGCAATAAGGTCGTTTAAATAGATTTAATTTTCGGCAACAAATATACGCATTTTTTTTGGTTCGACAACTTTTTTTGAAAAATTTCTCAAAAACATCGGCCCGGCAATCCATTAATGCCTAACTTTGCAGTATAAATACGGTATAACCTTGTCACCGTACATCCACCAAACTACCCGAAAAACGATATGACAAACATCATCAAGACCCTGACTGCAGCCGCCGCACTCGCACTTTTTTCTGCGACGGCCTCCACAGCAAGCGCAAAGAGCGACACGACACCCGCAAAAATCACTGAAGAAGGATTCCTCTACGAGAAGGCCGACTTCCCGTCCTGCCATGCTTCCACTGTCCTTGAGACCCAAAAGGGTTCTACGCTTGTCGCCTATTTCGGCGGCGAATACGAGGGTGCAGACGACGTGAAGATATGGATTTCAAGACGCGAGAAAGGCAAGAAGACATGGCAGATATCCATGGCTGCCGACGGCTTCGGCACGGCTTGCTACAACCCGGTGCTCACCGAGTTGCCCGACGGACGCATCGTACTGTTCTACAAGATCGGCAAGAACGTGCAGGCATGGACAGGGTGGTACAAGATCTCCACCGACGACGGCCACACCTGGGGTGAGCCTGTGGCCCTGCCGCACGGTTTTCTCGGTCCCATCAAGGACAAGCCCATCGTCACTGACAACCGTCTGCTCTGTCCGTCGAGCAAGGAGAAGGACTACTGGCGCGTACACTTCGAGACTTGGGATCTTGCCACCGGCAAGTGGCACTATACCGGTCCGCTCACCACAGAGAACGCCACGACCACGATGGACCGCCCCAAAGAGGTGCTGCAGCCCATCGTCTGCATACAGCCTACGGTCATCCGTCTGCCCGACGGCACCCTGCAGGCACTCTGCCGTACCAAGAACGGTTTTCTGGCCACGACCTACAGTGCCGACAACGGTCTGTCGTGGACGCCGATTGTGGCCACCGACCTGCCCAACAACAATTCCGGTGTCGACGCAGTGACACTGTCAGACGGCCGCCACGCGCTCGTGTACAACGACCTTGTCACGCCCGACGGCGGCGACATGGGTCCGCGCAACTCGCTCGCCCTCGCCATCTTCTCGCCCGATATGAGCAGCATGGAGCAGAAGATCTCGCTGGAGAACACAAAAGAGGGCGAATACAGTTATCCCGCCATCATCGAGACCAAGGACGGACGGCTGTTCATCACCTACACCTGGCACCGCAAGCGCATCGCCTACAAGGTGGTGAAACCGTAGCGAAAACAAAAGAGTAGCGAAAACAAAAAAAATAGCGCACAAAAAGAGCGCCATCAAAAAAGAGGTTTTCCCCGTGGGGAAAACCTCTTTTTATTTCTTTTCCAAGATTCTGGGGAGTTGGTATTACTTGGTAGTAACGACTCTCTTCTCTGCGATACGGGCCTTCTTGCCGGTGAGCTTGCGCAGATAGTAGAGCTTTGCGCGACGCACTTTACCGTGCTTGTTCACCTCGATGCTCTCGATGTTGGGCGACTCGATCGGGAAGATACGCTCTACGCCGACTGTTCCGGACATCTTGCGGACGGTGAAACGCTTCTTGTCTCCGTGGCCGGAAATCTTGATGACTACGCCGCGGTACAACTGGATACGCTCCTTAGAACCCTCGATAATTTTGTAAGCGACAGTGATGGTGTCACCGGACTTGAACTCCGGGAACTGCTTGCCGGTTGCAAATGCTTCTTCAGCAACTTTAATTAAATCCATTTCTTTGATAAATTAAATTTGTTTTATCGTTCCAACGCAACATAACGAGCAACTCTTCTTCCCGCCAGCGATTACGCCGAAAAGCGGTGCAAAATTACTGCTTTTTCCCGATATCCGCAAATTTCGGCAGACAAATGTGCGCAGTCCTCCGACACAGACAAGGATCTGGCGTTAAAAAAATATTGAAACGTCAGTTTTTTCGTTTCCGCAAGGGCGGTTCTTCGGAATTCCTGCGTAACTTTGTAGTCAGGTGTTCCCGAACACCTTTGACGGACAAGTACCGCCAGGAAACGAGTCCTGCCTTGCCCGTCAGACCACAACTGTCAACCGAAAGAAAAACAAAAACATACATGACCAAAGAAGAATTGATGAGACGCGCCATCGCACTGAGCGAGGAGAGCGTACGCAAAGGAGGCGGACCCTTCGGGGCGGTAATAGCCCGCGAGGGGCAAATCGTCGCAGAGGCATCCAACCGCGTCACACTCGACAACGACCCCACAGCCCACGCCGAGGTCAGCGCCATACGGGCGGCAGCGCTGCGGCTCGGCAGTTTCGACCTGAGCGGATGCGACATCTTCACCTCATGCGAGCCTTGCCCCATGTGCCTCGGCGCCATCTACTGGGCCCACCTCGACACCATCTACTACGCCAACGACCGCAAGGACGCGGCAGCCATCGGATTTGACGATGATTTCATCTACAAGGAAATCGCCCTGGCACCGTCTGCCCGGCAAAAGCCCATGCACCCGCTTCTTGTCGACGAGGCCAAAGGCGCATTTGATGCCTGGCGGGAGAAAAACGACAAGACCGAGTACTGACAATGCGGCATGACACCGCAGACAGGCGGAATGCCGACATTCCACCCATGCCCCAAGATTACACAACCGGAAGGATGTTCCCGGACATTCGAAAAACATCGCTACTATGAATCGAAGAAAAAACTTTCTGCTTTTGCTTTTCCTCGCAGTCGCCGCCGGCACCTTCGGCGCCCCGCAGGAAAGCCTGCCGCTGAAACTGTGGTATGACCGTCCCGCCAGTTTCTTTGAAGAGTCGCTGCCTCTGGGCAACGGAAAACTGGGTGCGCTGGTCTACGGCGGCACGGCCGACAACGTCATCTACCTCAACGACATCACGCTTTGGACCGGAAAGCCCATAGACCGCAATATGGGCAAGGGGGCGGCTGCATGGATACCCAAGATACGGGAGACGCTCTACCAGGAGAATTACGAGGAGGCCGACAAACTGCAAAAGCACGTGCAGGGCGGTGAGGAAGCCGACTACCAGCCCTTGGCCACCCTCCACCTTATCGACGCCGACACGACGGCCGCCATCGCCTACTACCGTGAGCTCGACATCGACAATGCCGTCTGCAGCGACCGGTACACCCGCAGCGGCGTGACCGTCGACCGCGAATATTTCGTATCGCACCCCGACAAGATGTTTGCCGTAAGGATACGGGCTGACAAGGCCAGGGCACTGTCGCTGAAAATACTCCTTACCGCGCAGACGCCCCATCGCGCCAAGGCCAGCGGAGCACAGATCACGTTGACGGGCCACGCACTGGGCGACGAGACAAGCACCATACACTACTGCTCTCTGCTTCAGGCGCAGACTGCCGACGGACAGATTACGGCCAGCGACTCTACGCTGACGGTCAGCGGTGCGACGGAAGTCACGGTATATTTCGTCAACGAGACCAGCTTCAACGGGTTCGACCGCCATCCCGTGACCCAGGCCGCACCCTATCTGGAGACGGCAGAAGACGATCTGTGGCATCTGCAGAACTTGAGCTATGAGGAGATGCGCAGCCGACATACGGCCGACTACAAGGCACTGTTCGGCACGTTCTCGCTCACGCTCGGCGGCAGCAAGTACGACACGGCACGTCCTACCGACCGCCAGCTCCTCGACTACTCCGACCAGAACGGACACAACCCCTATCTCGAAACCCTTTACACGCAATACGGACGGTACCTGCTCATCAGCGCATCGCGCACACCGGGCGTCCCGGCCAATCTGCAGGGTCTGTGGGCGCCGGCACTCTATTCGCCTTGGCACAGCGGCTACACGACCAACATCAATCTGGAGGAAAACTACTGGCCGGCCGAAGTGACGGGGCTGGGCGAGATGGTGATGCCGCTCGAGGATTATCTGAAGGCCCTGTCGGTCAACGGCCGCCATGTGGCGCAAAACTTCTACGGCGTGAACCGCGGCTGGTGCGCCGGCCACAACAGCGACATCTGGGCGATGGCCAACCCGTGCGGCAGCGGCGAGGGCAATCCGCACTGGGCCAACTGGAACATGGCCGGAGCATGGCTGGTGAACACGCTGTGGGAGCACTACCGTTTTGGCGGCGACCGCGGCTACCTGGCCGAGACGGCCTACCCGCTGATGAAAGGTGCCGCCGAGTTTTGCCTCGACTGGCTCACGGAGAACCCCAAACAACCGGGTGAACTGATTACCGCCCCGTCGACTTCTCCCGAGGCCGACTACATCACCGACACGGGCTATGAGGGCGGAACACTCTACGGCGGCACAGCCGACCTGGCCATCATCCGCGAACTGTTCATCAACACGCTCGAAGCGGCCCGCACGCTCGACGCCGACAAGGATCTCCAAAAGCAGATCGGCAGCGCGCTCACCCGTCTGCATCCCTACAAGGTGGGCAGCCGCGGCAATCTGCAGGAGTGGTACCACGACTGGGCCGACGCCGACTGGCACCACCGCCACCAGTCGCACCTCATCGGGCTCTATCCCGGACACCATCTCACCGACCCCACACTACGCACCGCCGCTGCCAAGACGCTTGACATCAAGGGCGATGCCACCACCGGATGGAGCACCGGTTGGAGAATCAATCTGTGGGCACGGCTGCACCGCCCCGACATGGCCTACCATATGTTCCAGGAACTCCTTTCCTATATCAGCCCCGACGACTATCAGGGTGCCGACCGGCGACGCGGTGGCACATGGGGCGGAGGAGGTACCTACCCCAACCTGTTCGATGCCCACCCGCCCTTCCAAATCGACGGCAACTTCGGCGGCACGGCCGGCGTATGCGAGATGCTGGTACAGAGCGACCAGGGCTTCATCGATCTGCTCCCGGCTCTGCCCGCAACATGGCCCGACGGCACCGTCAGCGGTATCTGCGCACGGGGCGGCTACCGCCTCGACATGACATGGAAAGGCGGCAAAGTGCAGACCGTCTCCCTGCAAGGCAAGCAGAACGGCACCGTCACCCTGCGCGCTAACGGTACGGAAAAGCGGGTGAAGGTGAAGGCCGGAAAGCCCCAGACCGTGAACTTCTAAAACACGACCATAAAAACGAAGAAAGCATAGAAGCGGAGGACGTCCTTTAAGGGACTGTCCTCCGCTTCTCCGTTTATGCTATATTCGTCGAGGCATCACGCCCCAAAAATCAAGATCACTTCTTGGCGGTGATGGCCTTGATCTTGTTGCAGATGTCGATATTGAGCTGTTTGCCGATGAAATGCTGCGACTGCGGGCCGTAGGCAAATACGGGAACGGCAATTGGCGTGTGGTCGTTGGTGAAGTAGTAGGCGACGGTATGGCCGGTCTCGTTTTCTCCGTCGACGAGCGTCAGTCCGCCGGTCTCATGGTCGGCCGTCACGATGACGAGCGTCTCGCCGTTGGAGTCGGCAAACTTCAGGGCCTCTGCCACGGCCTTGTCGAGGCTGAGGGTTTCCATGATACATCCGGGGAAGTAGCGGGAGTGGCCGGCATAGTCGATCTTCGCCTCTTCTACCATCAGGAAAAATCCGTCGGAACCGAGACTCTGCAGTTTCTTGATCGACGCATTGGTCGTGCGTGCCAGATAGTCGAGGTTCTCCACATTGGCGGCTTCGCCCATTTCCTCATCGATGCAGACCACCTTTCCGGCAGAGGCATTGATATCGTTGATATTGCGTACAAAGGAGAAGCCTTTGTCCTTCAGGGCCTTGATCAAGTCGATGCCGTCGTGACGGTGGGTAAACTCGTTGATGCCGCTGCCGGCGAGCAGCGAGATGGGACTGTCGAGCAGGTCGCGCGTGATGGCGTCTGCACTGTCGCGCTCGGTATTGTGGGCATAGAACACGGCGGGGGTGGCATCGGCCGCATTGCCGAGGCTGACCACGCCTACCGGTTTGCCCTGTGCCGAGAAATAGTCGGACAGCGAGGGATTGGGCGTGCCGTCGCCGTTGGCCGCGATATGGCGGTTGTTGGTCTTCACGCCGGTAGCCAGGGCGCTGCCTCCGGCGGCCGAGTCGGTCGTATAGGCATCGTTGGAGGTGGTCTCCGAGATACCGAAATGCTTCATGTTGAACAGGGTGAGGGCTCCGTTCACCCGCTCGGTAGCCACCACCTGGGCCATGCCCATGCCGTCGCCGATGAAGAGGATCACGTTCTTGACCGGTTTGTCGGCACCGTCGTTCAGATAGGTCGGCGTGTAGACCGGCTGGCGCTCGGTCAGCTGGATCTTGTCGTCCTGGAAACCGCTGAAGTTGCGCGTGATCTTGTCGAGGCGGTCGTTGCGGATCACCTTGTGCTCAGTGTTGGGCTTGGCCCCTATCACATAGTTCTTGCTTGCCCAGTCGCTGAAGAAATCGCCGCATGCGGCAGGATGGTCCGTATTGATATAGTCGACACCCATCGTGTAGAACGTGTTCCAGGCGGTGACGCTCTCAGGCGCTCCCCAGAATCGTATCGGCTTGCCAATGGCGTGGGCCTTGGCGATAAGACGCTCCACGGTCTCCTTTTCGGGCTTGATGAGCGTGCCCTTGCCGTTCCACTGGCTGTAGGCGCCAAAGTTGACGCTGATCATGGCCACCTGCTTCAGCTGCTCGGGAGTGTACGTCAGGTTGATGTCGCCGTCGAAGGTGACGTACGACGGATATTTGGCAAACTTGTCGGGCGAGGGCACACGGCCGGTCACCACGATGCGGCAAGCGTAGGGATTGACCGACGGGTCGAACACTTCGGGATGCTTTTTGATCTTGGCCACGAACGCCTTCAGATATTCGTCGGTATTGGCAGACTTGATCTCGACCATCAGCTGGATATGGGCTTCCGAGTCGGCATAGGGACGGCCGCCGTTGAGCTTGTACACATTGATGAGCGGTTCGAGATACATACGGTCGAAGGTGACCTCGTCGCGGAGATCCTCAAGGTCGTGACCTACCAGGAATTTTCCTTTCGTATAGAACATGTCGCACTCTATCGAATATACATGGTGGGCATAAGCCTCGTAGAACGGCATGGTACGCGTATAGTCGTTGTGCGAATGCAGCAACACCGGGTACTGCGCGCGGGCCAGCATCGGAGTCAGACTCAATGCAGCAGCCGTCAAGACAGTAAAGATGCAGAATCTTTTCATTTGCTTTTGTTTTTTATAGGTTCGTTGATATTGTTTTTCTATAGATTAGAGGCGTGTTCTAAAAATTCCACGCATTATCAAATTCTATTTTGACGGGTATGCTTTTTGTGCCTTTTTGTTTTTATCCGGCATCTTTTTCGTCCTTCTTCAGTCGCATAGCCCGCTATGCTCCTTCAGAAAGACAGAAAAATCCGCTCGGCTAAAATTCAAAAAGCCATCAAAGGTAATTTTTAGAACCCGCTTGGAGGGAACAATGCAAAAGTACAAATTTATTCCCGAACACCCGCACTGCGCCCTACCCTATTCTGTCCAAAGTGTAGATTTCCGCATGACAGACAGCAATTTGCAGACATGTTAAAAGATTGTTACATGACGGCGTACAAAAGAACAATCCGCAAAAAGCACGGCCGTTTGGGAATAAAGTGGTACTTTTGCAGTAAGAAAAGACAACATACAGGGCGCCGGCCATACGCGCCCCCTCAAAAGAAAAGAAGAAAAAAGACATGGGCAAGACAAAACTTGCGCTCCTCGCACTGCCGCTGGTGCTCGCCACATCGTGCGCCCAGCACTATGAGCTGGCAGGGATAGAGCGTACACGCATCCTCATCGACGACACATTCGACAAACGGCCCGTCGCACAGGCCGAACAGTTCATCATACCCTACAAGCATACGGTAGACAGCCTGATGAATCCCGTCATCGGACGGGCCGCCTGCGACCTCACGCCGCAACGGCCCGAAGGCACGCTGTCCAACCTGCTGCCCGACATTCTGATAGAGGCGGGCGAGGCCTTCGGCGAGAAGCCCGACTTCGCCGTATACAACATGGGCGGCATACGCGCCTCCCTGCCCAAGGGTGACATCACCGTAGGCGATATCCTCGACGTGGCGCCCTTCGAAAACAAGATTTGCTTCCTCACCCTCACCGGAGAAAAGGTACTGGAACTCTTCCGGCAGATGGCCGGCAACGGCGGCGAAGCGGTCAGCCACGGCGTACGACTGGCCATCACCGCCGGCGGCGAACTGGTGTCGGCCGAGGTGAACGGGAAGCCCGTCGACCCCAAGGCCTCCTACCGTATTGCCACGCTCGACTTTGTGGCACAGGGCAACGACCGCATGGTGGCCTTCAAAGCCAAGACGGATGTCGTGTCACCCAAAAGCGAAGAAAACAACGTACGCCACTTCATCGAGAAGTACTTCAAGAAAAAGATGGAGCAAGGCCAAGCCGTAAGTGCACAGACCGAAGGACGCATCGTCATCAAGGCGGATACAGAAGACCGCCATTGACACGCTACCGTCAAAACAAAACTCAACATGGCGTGGCACTCACACTGTGGACGCGCCGCAAACAACAGACCAAATGATACGCACCTTACTTATAATCTGCATCGCCGCCCTGTACACGGCGGCATGCCCCGCACAAAAGAAGATCACCATACTGCATACCAACGACACCCACAGCTGCATCCTGCCGCTCAACAAAAACCTGGCCAACAAAGAGGTGGCCGGCCGCGGAGGTTATCTGCGCCGCGCAGCCATGATCAGAGACGAGCGTCAGGCTACTCCCGACCTTCTGCTCTTCGACAGCGGCGACTTCTCGCAGGGCTCGCCCTACTACACCATCTTCAAGGGTGATGTGGAAATAGGACTGATGAACGAGATGGGCTACGACGCCGCCACCATCGGCAACCATGAGTTCGACTTCGGACTGGAAAACATGGCCCGCATCTTCCGCATGGCCAAGTTTCCCATCGTCTGCGCCAACTACGACTTCACCGGCACGCCCGTCGAAGGCACCGTGAAGCCCTATACCATCATCAAGCGCAACGGACTGAAAATCGGCATCTTCGGCATCGGCGCACAGATGGACGGACTCGTCGACGCCAACAACTGCAAGGGCGTGAAATTCCTCGACCCCATCACCACGGCCAATGCTACGGCAAGCCATCTGAAAAATGACCTGAAGTGCGACCTCGTCATCTGCCTGTCGCACCTGGGCTGGGGCATACAGCCACCGCTTGCCAACGACGAGCGACTCATCGCCGCCTCGCACGACATCGACCTCGTGCTCGGCGCACACTCCCACACCTTCTTCAAGGAGATAGAGTACGTCAACAACGCCGACGGACGCGCCATCGGCGACGACCAGAACGGCAAGAACGCCATCTACGTGGGCAAGCTCATACTGACAATGGACAAGAAGAAATAAGGCGGCCCCGCTCCACGCCCGCAACAGACCAGCGACCTATGCCCGCAAAAAAATGCGCTCCACTACAATGGGGCGCATTTTTTGTTTGTACAAGGCCTTTGTACGATTGCTACAAGGCCCTTGTACGAACACTACAAGGCCTTTGTAGCGTCACTACAAGGCCTTTGTACTGACAGTACAAGGCCCTTGTACGATTTCAGAAAGACAAATGCTGTATATACAGACGGATTGTTGCGGCCATTCCCTACTCAAAATAGAAGCTCAGGACTATCATCTTGGTGTGGGCCTCCTTTACGGAGCGTACATAGCGGAGGGAATTTTTGTCGCGGATCTCGTTGACATGGTTGCCGTCAAGACTGTTGCCGATACCGTAAAGAAACTTGAGCTCGGGACGCAACTTGAAGAAGGGCAGATAGAAATCACAGCCCACGCCGACCTCGGCAAAGACACCGTAGCGCTTAAGACGCAGCAGGTCGCTGCTCTTGCCGCTCAGGTTGATCATCGGATTGACACCGGCCATCAGGTATGGACGGTGATTGTTGAAACGCGGAGCGGCAAAAATCAGGTCAAGGGCCGTGGAAATGTAGGCGGTCTTCATCTCCTGCTGCTCACGGTGAGGAGTACCGTCAGTATCCATCGTCTTGAGGTCGCGGAAGGTGATATGGCGGGTACCGAAATACATCGCGGGCATAAGACGTACCTGGAAATGGGTATTCAGACGCAGTTCGGCAAGCACGCCGACATTGAATCCCGCATCCCAACGGTCCTGGTCAGTAGTGACCAGCGTTTCGGTCTGCGTGCCATCATCCGACGTGATAATTTGGGGGCCGGCATTCACCAGTTCGATATCCTGCAGATGCGTACCCACCATCACGCCGAAATGGAGCGGACGAAGGTCGGTATAGGGACGGTTCTGCACTGTACGGTCCTGTGCGCAGCCAACGGAAACCGCAGCCAGAAAGATGACAAGGACAAAAAATATGCGTTTCATATATTATATAACGCCTCTCGGCCCGCCTTATTGCATTTGCCTATGGCAAAGAAAAATGGAGAGTATGTATAAAATCGTTAAATTAACTACTCATTTATGGGTATTCGAGAAAAAAGCGTACCTTTGCATCACCCGAAAGTAGGTATTGCGGACATCGAAAGCACGCATGCCACAAGCGAGGAAAAATAACATTATTAATATATAAAACAAAGAAATTATGGCTTACGTAATTGGTGACGACTGCATCGCATGCGGTACATGTATCGACGAGTGCCCCTCTGGCGCAATCTCTGAAGGCGACAAGTATTCTATCGATCCCGACGCTTGCACCGAATGCGGAACATGCGCAAGTGTTTGTCCTAACGAGGCAATCTCTCTCGGCGAATAACAGACACGCCAAAAGAAAACGACAACATTTAGAATTTTATTAGTGGCAACGGTTCCTTCCACACGGAAGGGACCGTTTTTTTGATGCGCTTGTCGCAAGTTAAGAAAAAGGGCGTATTGCCAATAGCAATACGCCCTTTTTACATAATAATACTTTATTGTCTTACTTGATGCTCATGATCTGCTGGCCGTTGGCATCGTCGGGACGGATTTCAAGCAGTTTTGCAGCCCATGTCTTGGCCTCTTCCTTTTTGTCGTTCTGTATGTAGTGTACGGCAAGATAGGTGTAGGCAGTAGCCAACTTGTTGATCTCGCCCTGCTTCTTCTCAGCCTTGGGCTCGATCATCGAGATGTACTTGGTGTAGTACGGCAGTGCACGTCCCTGCTTTACGTCAGGATTGATGGAGTGGTTCATGAGCGCACGCTTCCAGATGGCATACTCTGCAGCGTAGTCGAACGTCTCGCCCATCTCTGCGTATACCTTGTCGGCCTCCTCGAAAGCCTTGACCTTTTCAGCCTGGCTGACACCCTCTGCAGATGCCTGGTCGATGAAAATATCTGCAAGACCGTCAAGATCCTTGTAAGTCAGATTGGCGCTATTGTCAGCGAGGTACTGTCTGTAGGAAGCAACGGCATTGGTGTAGTCCTTCTGCTTGGCATATACGTCGGAAACCAGCTTGCTGACATCAGTACGGCTGGGATCAATCTCCTTGAGCTTGTTGTAGGCAGAGATGGCCTCAGAGGTACGGCCGAGGTTCATCAGAGCATCGGCGTAGAACATATAGTCGTTGGCAATGAACTTCAAGGTGTCTGTCTTGCTGAACAGTTTGTCGGCGTAGGTCACTGCGTCGGAATAGTTCTTCAGCTTGTCGCTGGCATAGAAAGCCATACGCTTGAAGGGACTGTAGTCAGGATATTTCTGAATACCGGCAACAGAGAGCTGCAGCGCCTTGTCATACTGGTCGAGCACGTAGGCGGTAGAGGCATAGTCGAAGAGGATGTAGTCCTCAAGCGATGTTACATTCTGTACCTTGTCGTAGTAAGAGATGGCCGACTTCAGTTTGTCGTTTCTTGAATACATGTAACCGGCAGCGCCGTCAACAGGATAGTCGGGCTTTACGGTGCGGAGCTTTTCGAGCATGGCTACAGCGCCGTCCGGATCGACCTTCTGGTAGATGCTGGCGTAGCGAACGTAGCCGTTGGGATTTTGCGGATCGAAGATGGTGGCCTGCTCATACCAAGAGGCAGCCTCACCACCGTCATCCTGTGCTGCGGCGATATTGCCTTCGAGCAGATAGCCGTCTGCTACGTTCTTGTTGGCCTTACGTGCGAGAGCTGCGTACTTCTTAGCCTCTTCGAAGTTCTTGGCGTCAAGGAAAGCCTGACCGAGACCTGCAAGGGCAACGGCATCCTTCTTGTAGAGTTTGAGATACTGCTTGACTGCGTCCTGGGTAGCCTTCACGTCACCCTTGTTGTCAACGACCACTTTTGTGATGGCATCAATCTGCGACTTGGTGTCCTGTGCCATAGTAGGAGCGGAGATGCTGAGCATCAAAGCCCCTGCAACGAGATATTTGATTGCTTTCATAATTGTTCTTTCTTTAATTGAATTGTTTCCTGTTGGACGTAGTCCGGCCCTTTTCGTTTAATATTGTATTGCTAAAAAGAATCAATAATCGTTATTTACATTAACATCACGAATGGTAATCTCGCCTTTTACCGGCAAAAGGCCAGTTTTGAAGACGATAAGCTGACCACGCGGCGACTCTATGAAGTGAGCAAAGCCCCAAGGAAGACCGCGCTTCGGATCGTTGAGCAACGCATATATGGTGCGGACGAAAGGATACCGCCCATTGAGAAGCCATGCCTGATAGGGTTTCCAACTGTTCATTGGTGTAGCCTCCTGCATCTTGCTGACAGACATGACTGTGATATTTCTGTTCCAAGTAGTGTTGGTAGTATCCCGCTTGTCGTTGAGCCAATTACTACCGATGACACCGATGGCGTTCGGTGTTCTCTCGACATAGTCTACAACATCCTTGCTGTTTTTTGCAGCAAAAATATTGGGACTGCTGATCTGTTTGCCGCCCATGATGGAGTCAACGCAATAGCGGACTGCACTCGATCGGGTATTGTCGAAGCAAACCCAAATTTCTCCGAGCTTGGAGCCTTTGTTGATTTCATTCCAGTTCTTCACCTGACCGAGAAGTATCTTCTTAACATTGTCGACAGTGATGCAGGAATCAAGGTTGCGGTTGTTGCAGATGAGCGCCATACCGTCGTAAGCCAAGGGTACGGCTTCGGGCAACTGGTCGGTGCCCTTAAGGTAGTCGAATTCCTTTTGTGTGAATTTGCGCGATGAAATCACCAGATAAGTCTTGCCCTTCATGAGCATGCTGATACCGTCTTCCTGATTGGTATAGACGGGATTGAGCTTGGCGTTGGGGCAACTGGCCTCAAAAATCTGGATGAGTTCATCGACTACAGGACTAAAACTTTCGTCAGAGACGAAAGTGATCGTCCCTGACGAATTTGTATCTGTGCGGCCATCCTTCCGCTTTGTGTTGCCACAGGAGGCAAGAAGGATGGCTGCAAGTGTTAATCCTACGAATATGTAAGATATGTTCTTTCTCATTATACAATAATAGCGATATTACTGCAGTTTGAAGTTAACAGGCACCTGGAACTTCACACGAACGGCAGAACCGTTCTGCTTACCGGGTGTCCATTTCGGCATGGACTTAACCACGCGCATGGCTTCCTTGTCGAGTGAAGGATCGACGGAGCGAAGAATCTTCACGTCGGATACAGAACCGTCGCGTTCAACCACGAAGCCTACATATACCTTACCCTGAACGCCGTTTTCGGCAGCTACGGTAGGATAGTTGGTGTGGCTGGCAAGGTACTGGATAAGAGCTGCGTCACCGCCGGGGAACTTAGGCATCTGCTCTACGACCTCGAAGATCTTGGTCTCCTCCTCGTGCTTGGGAGGTTCGGGAGCAGCGATTTCTTCCTTGGCTTTGAGCACAGAGCCACCGACCTCGTCGTTTCCTTCAACAGTGAAGGCACCGACAGCCTTGTTGCTCTTCTCTACTTCCTCGAGCTTGATCTCGTCTTCCTCTTTCACTTCCTCGTCCTTCTTGATGACAGGGGCGGTGAACTTCACAGAAGACTTCACTTGCTCGACGACCTTCTCAGGTTCAACCTTAGGAGTCTCTTTCTTTTCGACTTTGGCTTCTTTCTTCTTGTCTGCGAGAGTTGCAAGAACGTTTTCTTGTGTATTCTCAACTTTCTTGTTGGCTTCCACCATTCTCTGCAACTGAAGACCGAGGAAAAGAAGGACTGCAGCAACGGCAACTATAATAATTGACCAGACGTTACGCTTGGTTGTGCCCTTGCGCAACTTATAGGCTCCATATTCCTGGTTTCTGCCCTCAAAGACGAGGTCAGTCCATTCACTGGATATCAAATCTATTTTTGACATTTTCTAAACCTTTCTTTTAATTATTATGTTACTGGAAGTCGGTCACGCCCTTTGATTTCAGCAAAGTGACATCATCGGGATTGACCTTGTCAATAACGTATGTACCAATACTGCAAATAGTCATTTCGTCCAAAGCGTCGACCATGTTCTTGTAGGAGGCCTTGTCGGTACACTTGATGATAATGGTCATCGTGGGCACCTTGCCGCCTTCGAGCTCACCACGCTTGATCTTGCTCAACTCTGCATCGTAGATGCTGTCGTTGAAAGCATTGGGGTTTTGTACCCGCTTCTGGTCAAGCTTGATCTTGGCTGCCATGATGTCGGCAACAGGAGTAGAACCGTCTTCTGTGACGTGCTTGATGAGTACGTCACGGATACCGTCCTTGCCCCATGTTGTCTCTTTCAGGCAAGAGGGATCACTGTAATTGGGGATACCGTCGACATGGAAGATCTTGTCCTGGCCGCATACATAGATAGTAACGGTCTGGGAAGCCTTGGCTGCATTTCGATCCTTGTCAGAGATGTTCTGGTCGTTGCTTGGCATGGTCAAATTCATCGCCTGAGGCTTGGCCAAAGACGTACAGAGCATGAAGAACGTGATCAGAAGCATCATCATGTCCACCATAGGCGTGAAGTCCACGCGGGTGTTCATTTTTTTCTGTCTGCTTGCTTTTTTCTTTGCCATGTCTTACTCCTCCGAATTTGATTTAAGCGACGTGATCAGGAAGTAACGGTTCTCGTTCATGTCCTGGAGTTCCGACATCATCTTCTTCACAACACCGTAAGGTGTGGTAGCAGCTGCCTTGATGGCAATCTTCATATCGGAGCCGTTGTTGTCACGAGCCGTCTGAACCCAATCTTGGAACTCACTCATTTTACCGTTGACACTGTCGGTAGGGATACCTTTAGTGGCTTGGTATTCATTCATTTTATCGCCGAGCTTCAAGCAGGTGGCCAAGTCTTGCATTGGCACACCGATGGAAGCGGCGCCTTGGCCGGCCTCAAGTTCCTTTTGGGTCAGGGAGACATTGTAGCTTCCTGCCATTCCAGAAACGAGTTCACGCATCTTGCTGGGGTTGTCCATACCCACGAAAATGCGGCCAGCGTCATCGCAGAGGATGGTCAAGACATTGTTCTCGGGAACCTTGATTTCCGAGACCGACCCTGGAGTGACGACCTTCACTGCCTCATTCTTCACGAACGTTGATGTCAACATGAAGAACGTCAGCAAGAGGACCATCACGTCGGACATTGGGGTCATGTCTATCCAAACATCCGCCTTCTTAATTTTTACTTTACCCATAATGATAAACGTTTTAAAGGGTTAGTAAAATTAAGCCTCGTCTGCGTGATTTGCTTCGTATGTCTGAGCAATAGTGTAACCTACTTCGTCGAGAGCGTATGTCAGCTTGTCGATCTTGTTTGAATAGTAGTTGTAAGACACAACAGCGAACCAAGATGTCAAAATACCTGATGCGGTGTTCACAAGGGCCTCAGAAATACCTTCGGACAGCTGGAGGGAGTCACCACCACCACCGGAAGCCAGGGCTGCGAACGAACGGATCATACCGACAACGGTACCGAACAAGGCGGTAAGAGTACCAAGGGTAACGATGGTAGCGAGGATAGGCATGTTCATCTGGAGAGTAGGCATCTCAAGCTGAGTAGCTTCCTCGTGGGCCTGCTGGATCTTGGCGACCTTCTGGGCACGCTTCAAGTTGGGAGCAGCTTCCATTTCCTTATAAGCCTTGATAGAAGCACCAACAACGTTGGCAACGCAACCTCTCTGCTTGTCGCAGATCTGCTGAGCCTTTTCCATTTCACCGGCGGTGATGGCGGCCTTCACGTTGATGACGAATTTGCCGAGAGAGCTCTTGCCGAAGGCATTGCGGAGAGCGAAGAAACGCTCGATAGAGAGGGCGATTACGGTGAAGAGCAAGGTGATGATCACAGGAACGACGATACCACCCTTGTATACTGTACCGAGAAGGCTACCGTCCTTCACTGCATTCTTGGGGTCGCCACCAACGAAGTTGTCGGGATTACCCAATACGAACTGGTAGAAGCATACTGCAAGGATGAAACATGCGATGATGATCCAGATTGCATCTCTTACTCCCTGGAATCCGGAAGATTTTTTCTTCGGACTCACTTTAGCTTGTGTAGTTGCCATAATTTTTGTAATTAAATTAGTTATTAATGATTAAGTTGTGAATCATTGTATTGTAGTTAACATGGTGCTGACCTTCCGGCAATGCCAAAAACGGGCTATTTTGCCAAATCAACGTGGCAAAGATAGCAATTTATACACAATTACCGAATGATTCAGTTGCTTTTAACATATATTTACGCCAAGCGTTCCAAAGCCTCCTTGATACGTCTCATGGCCTCCCGGATATTGTCGTCGCTGGTGGCATAACTCATGCGGAAACAGTCGGGATCGCCGAAGGCATCGCCGCCTACGGTAGCGACATGTCCTACCTCGAGCAGATACATGGCGAGATCGGTGGAAGTTTTTATAATGTGTGTACCGTCGGACTTGCCGAAGAAACTGCTGCACTTGGGGAACAGATAGAAGGCGCCCTGGGGACGGTTCACCTCAAGACCGGGGATGTCCTTGGCCAGAGAGACGATGAGGTCGCGCCGGCGCTCGAAAGCCTGGCGCATGGTCTCCACGCAGTCTTGCGGAAGGGTATACGCTGCCTCGGCTGCCTTTTGGCTGACGGAGCACGGGCCGCTGGTGTACTGTCCCTGAAGTTTGTTGCACCCCTTGACAATCCACTCGGGGGCTGCGATGAATCCGATACGCCATCCGGTCATTGCGTAGGCTTTGGACACGCCGTTGACGATGATAGAACGTTCCTTCATGCCTGGGAATTGGGCGATGCTCTCGTGATGGCCCACATAGTTTATATGTTCGTAGATCTCATCGGCCAGCACATAGAGGTTGTCGTGGCGCAGGATGACATCGGCCAGCCCCTTGAGCTCTTCCTTGGAATAGACGCTGCCCGTAGGATTGCTCGGAGAGCAGAGGATGAGAAGGCGGGTCTTGGGAGTAATGGCCTTTTCCAGCTGCTCGGGAGTCATCTTGAAATCCTGCTCGAAACCGGCGTTCACGATAACAGGCGTTGCGCCGGCCAGTTTGGCCATCTGCGGATAGCTCACCCAATAGGGGGCAGGGATGATGACTTCTTCGCCCTCGTTGACCAATGCCATCACCGTATTGCAGACGCTTTGTTTGGCACCGTTCGACACCAAAATCTCGTTCATGGAATAGTCGAGACCGTTCTCCTTCTTGAGTTTCGCCACGATAGCTTTACGGAGCTCAGGATAGCCGGGAACCGGCGAATAGCGGGAGTAATTCTCGTCAATAGCCTTCTTCGCTGCCTCTTTGATAGCATCCGGCGTATTGAAATCGGGTTCACCGACACTCAGATTGATTACATCAATGCCTTGTGCCTTCATCTCGCTGCTTTTCTGTGACATGGCCAAAGTGGCTGAAGGAGCCAGGCGGTTCAAGCGATTGGATAATTCAGACATACTTGTTTATAATTGGTTAATTACGACAGGCGTTTCCATAAATCGGCTTTGTCTGATTGCGAATCAGAATTCACAAACAGAGAGCTTCTCGTGGATGCGCCAACAACATGAATATTCTTTTTCGGGAGCGGCCCGAGAGTTGTCCTAACGCAGGTGCAGCGTATGGCCCATGCGGTCGCGCTTGGTCTTGAGATAACGTTCGTTGAACTCGTTGGGCGTCACCTCAATGGGTACATTGTCCACGATTTCAAGTCCGTAGGCCTCGAGTCCGACACGTTTGACAGGATTGTTGGTAAGCAGACGCATCTTGTGCACGCCGAGATGACGGAGCATCTGGGCACCGCATCCATAATCGCGCTCGTCGGGGCGGAAGCCGAGATGCACATTGGCATCGACCGTGTCATACCCCTCCTCCTGCAGTTTGTAGGCGGCAATCTTGTTCATCAGACCGATGCCGCGGCCCTCCTGCTGCATATAGACAAGAACACCCTTGCCTTCCTTTTCGATCATCTGCATAGCCTTGTGCAACTGTTCGCCGCAATCACAGCGCTTGCTGCCGAGAATGTCGCCCGTGGCACAAGAGGAATGGACACGCACAAGTATCGACTCATCCTCAGACCATTCGCCCTTGACCAGCGCCATGTGCTCCAGTCCGTTGCTCTGCTGGCGGAAGGGGATAAGCCGGAAATGTCCGTACTCGGTAGGCATGTCCACCTCTTCGCCCACCTCGATGATAGACTCGTGCTGCAGACGGTAGGCAATAAGGTCACGGATGGTGATGACCTTGATGTCCCACTCGGCAGCCAGTTTCTGCAGCTGGGGCATGCGCGCCATAGTACCGTCCTCATTCATGATTTCCATCAGGGCGCCGGCGGGATAGAGCCCGGAGAGTTTGCACAGGTCGACGGCAGCCTCGGTATGTCCGCAGCGGCGGAGAACACCGTTGTCCTGGGCATAGAGCGGATTGACATGACCGGGACGGCCGAAAGTCTGCGGCGTAGACTGGGGATCGGCCAGGGCCTTGATAGTCTCTGCCCGGTCGTGCGCAGAGACACCCGTGCTGCAGCCTTCAAGTTTGTCGACAGTGACAGTAAAGGGAGTGCCCAGCAGCGATGTATTGTCGCTCACCTGGCGGGGAAGATCCAACTCCTCGCAACGTGACAGGGTGATGGGAGCGCACAGCACGCCGCGCGCGTTTATCAACATAAAGTTGACCTTCTCGGCCGTGATCTTCTCGGCGGCGATGATAAGGTCGCCCTCGTTTTCACGGTCCTCGTCATCAACGACGATGAGGAACTTTCCTTCCTTGAAATCTTTCAGTGCATCTTCGATGCTGCTCAGTTTGATATTGTCCATATCGTATATTCTTCCTTTTGCAGTTTCCTTCGGGCGCATCTTTCAAGTGGCTCGCGCCGCGAGCGGGAGACTGTCGCTGACATTATTATATATAAAACTTATTTTGCGGTGGCATCCCTTTCCTTTTCCATCTCGTCGATCCGGGCGATGATACCGTCACTGGCCTGCACCGTGGCACTAAGGTCGCGCCACAGGCGGACACGGAAACGCCACATGCGGATATAGAGGACGATTCCGACGGGGAAGACGATGGCAGAGAGCACATTGAGCCATTTTCTTTCGAACGGGCGGGTATGGGCCTTGACAGACATCACGGGATAATCGTTGAGCCGAGTGATGACGGTACGGTCCTTGGTATTCGACAAGTCCTCAATCACAGCCTCGAGATCGCCGGCTATGCGTTCCACCTCATGGTCCGGCTCGTAACGGAAGAACACCCGTATCCAGTTGGGCAGCCGTTTCAGACGGTGCTGTTGGGCGTAAGTGCGTATGGATGCGGAAATCTCCGTGAGACGCACCTTGTCTGCCTGATAGTCGGGATCGGTGATGATCACGTCCTTACGGGAAATCTGGCGGTGGAGACGCAGGCCAAGCAGACGCATGAAGAAGTTGCGGTAGAGGTCTATGTTGAAGACCATAGAGTCGTTGGTGGCCTTGTAGGTGACGAACACCGCCAACGGGGATAGAACGGCTACGGCCAGTACCGAACCGAACCACACGGCCCACATGCCGCCCTTGGCCATACGGGTGCCGGAATTGTCGAGAATGTAGTAGACGATGAACACCAGTACGGAAAGGATGACCGGAAGACCGAGGCCGCCCTTCCGGATAATGGCGCCGAGCGGCGCCCCGATAAAGAAGAAGAGCAGACACTGCAGGGCGAGTGTCACCTTGCTGATGGCCTCCACCTCGTGCGAGCGTATGAGCTTGTCGCCGTCGGTCGTGATCATGCTCCGGAAGTCGAGATCCTGAAGATGCATCTGCACGCGGCTGAGGGCATTGTTCAGTACATCGCGTTTGCCTTCGGGAGACAGTCGGGAGAAGGCCGTATCGACATCGAACGTCTTTGCCGTGCTGCGGCGCAAGGCCGTCAAGGAGTCTTTTGGCGACAGCATGGGAGCATTATAGTAGTAGCGTTGGTCGTCGCGGTAGTAACTGCGGCCGATGCTGTCGTACTGTACCTTGAGGGAGTCGCGGTCACGGAACAGCTGGGCAAACCCTTTTCCGCGCGCATTGTTTGACAAGGACGTGGCGTCGGTCATGCTGAAATCGCCGTCATAGTCGAGCACGATGCGCTTGCTCACGAACGTTTCGCGGCGATAAGGTACAGACGCGCTGTTGGCCAGTTCCTGCGACTGCATGTTCTCGAACCACTCTCCGCTCCACAGGCTCAGTACAAGATGCTTCTTTTCAGCCGTCGCCTGCAGCATGCCCGAGTCGGCAAGGATGATGGCCTGATCCTCATAACTGCCGGTCATGCGGTAGATCATGATACCATAGAGTTTGCCGGTCTTGAGGTCACGCTTCTGTACATAGAGATTGCTGTTGGGCAGGCCGTCATAGAAGATGCCCTCGGGAATCTCCAGTTCAGGACTTTTCTGCTTCATGGAGATGAGCAGCTGCGTAAGTTTCTGGTTGGCGCTCGGGCCGACCGAATTCTGAAACCAAAGGGAGATAAAAAAGATGACGACGGAAATGAAAATCAGCGACCGGAAGGCCTGCATCAACGAAATGCCGGCAGCCTTGATAGCGGTCAGCTCGCTGCTTTCGCCGAGATTTCCAAACGTGATAAGCGACGAAAGCAGGATGGCAAGCGGAAGGGCCTGGGGAACGAGCATGACACCCATATGCCAGAAAAACTGTGCCAGAATGTCGAGCGAAAGTCCTTTGCCGATCAGTACGTCGATGTAACGCCACAAGAACTGCATCATCAGCACGAACTGGCAGATGAAGAAAGTTCCCACGAAGAGAAGGCCAAACTGTTTGGCGATGAAAATGTCTAATTTCTTGAAATGAAATGTCATACCGTTTGCCGACACGCGTTGTACTGACTTGTCGTTCCAATGTGCAAATTTAGCACAAAAAATCCGCAAAAGTCCGCTTTTAGCCTTTTTTATGGTACACAGGCGGTGCTTCCGTCACCTTTTTCCGTTTTCTTTTCGGGCGGTACGTCTTCGCCGAAATTATTCTGTCCGTCATCCTCGCCGTGCAACGCCGCCTGGAAACCCTCCCAGTTCTGGAACCCGACAAAAAGGGAGATTTTGTCGAGCGTCTCCCGCTTGGGCTTTTCCAGTCCACGGAGATAGCGCGTCAGTTTGCCGGTCGCCAAGGCCTTGAAGGGATGCTTGGTGAATTTGCGTTCGACGGCCTCGAGCAGCCGCCGCAGTTCGTTGTTTCTCTTTTCCATAATCCTATTGGCGGCACGGGAACAGAAGCCCGTGCCCTACCCTATCGCGGACATTACTCTATAGGTTCGGTCTTGAGCGTCACTACTGCGCCGGTCACAGTGTCGAGCACCAGCCGGGCGGTCATCTTCTTGCCGAAAAGCGAACCGCTGAGCGTCTCCTCACGCCCATACTGGGCAGCGTAGGTCTCAAAGGAGGCCTGGGTCTGACTGCCGGCACTCAGACGCACGCGGATTTTCCCGGGCAGGTTCACGCCCAGCACAAGGTCGTCCTTCTGTTTTTTGGCGGTTTCGGCCTCATCGGGAAGGTCGGGATAGACGTGCTCATCGTCGACATATACAAAGTATGGTTCACCCGAGAGGTCATCGTCGGCCACACAACCAAACTTCTTCGAGAACCGGAACAGTGTGCGCTTCTGCACCTTCGGATCAGGCACAAACTGGTAGACACACTCGGCGGTATCCTTTACGGTCACACCGGTGAACATCTGCATGAGTGCGGTCTCCTGGGTGCGCAACTGGGCGAGCATCATGCGCAGCTGCTCACCGTCGTTAGGCATAAAGTCGGCCTCGCCGCGGGACAGCTGGTTGCGGCTGTCGCGTATGTCGTAGATTTCCTGCGCCACCATCTGCGCCATTTTGGGCAGATTGCCGGCAGAGAGGATGTCCTGGCTCATATAGTCGTTGGGATTGAGGGGTGCAGGCTTACGGGCAGCGACAAACTTCGCCGGTGACGTTTTTGCTGCGCCCTTGGTATTGACGGCCCGCAGCACGCCGTTGCTCTCGCAATCGATATCAAAGATGCTGTGCTTCTTGTCCAAAAGGATGGTATGCCGCTTTGTGGAGTCGGGTACGCCCTCGGTCGAGAAACTGATGCCGACAATGCGGTAGCCGACGTCGGCCACCGTCTTGGCCGGGGTCTTGAAATACAGTTCGGCGTATGCAGCCATCTGACCCGGAGTATAAGTGGTCTTTTCCACGAGCAGCGACACATTGACGGCCGTTTTCGGGAGATAATAGGTCAAGCCTTCGCTTTCCTTGTCGGCAGCAGAGGCCGAGAGGGAAAGCATTGCGAGCAGCAATGCAGGGATTGTTTTTTTGGTCATAATCGGAGATTGGTAGTGTCAGTTCTTGATACGGCGGAATGCCCGGGAGATGTTGTCGATAATATCGCTGGCCATCAGGCTCTCCTCTCCGGTCTGAGCGGCCGCGATGTCGCCTGCCAGTCCGTGAAGGTACATGCCTATGATGCAGGCCCACTTGCGGCTGTACCCTTGTGCCAGCAGGGCGGTGATCATGCCGGTCAGTACATCGCCGCTTCCGGCGGTGGCCATACCGGCATTGCCGGTCGTATTGAAGATGATTTGTCCGTCGGGCAGGCACAGCGCGGAATAATGTCCTTTGAGCAGGATGTAAGCGCCAAGTTGGGCGGCGAGGTCGCGGGCCTTCATGAGCCGCTCATACTCGCACGTTGAGCGGCCGGCAAGGCGGTCGAACTCACCGGGATGAGGTGTCAGTATCAGTCCGGTAGGCAACTGGTGCAGCCATGCACCATGCAGGCTGAGAATGTTGATGGCATCGGCATCGAGCACCATCGGGCAATGCGTTGACCGTATTTGGGAAATGAGCGCCAGGGCGGTCGTCTCCTCCACACCAAGCCCCGGTCCGACTCCGACTGCAGAGAATCCGGCGGTATCGACGGCAGAAGACAGGCACTGTTCGTCACTGTCCACAGACAGCACCGCCTCGGGCACGGCGACCTGCACAGGCAGCACGTTGCAGTAAGGCACGGCAACAGTCACCTTGCCTGCACCGGTTTTCAAGCAGGCGCGCGACGCCAGGATAGACGCGCCCGCCATGCCGTAACTGCCGGACATGAGCAGTGCATGCCCTACAGACCCCTTGTGCGCAAACGGGCTGCGCTTGATCATCTGGGCGGCCACGTCGGCTTCTTCCACGGTTGTGTATGGCGTCGTCATGGCGTCCATTGCTTCCTCAGAAAGATGTATGTCGAGTACCCGCAGACGGCCGATGCACGCATTGCAATCGCCGAACATCATGGCCAGCTTTCTTCGCTGCAAGGTCAGGGTGAGCGTTGCCTTGACAATCCGGTTGAAGTCATTTCCGGAATTGTCTTCGGTCATCAATCCGGAAGGCATGTCGATGCTCACTACCTGAGCCGGAGACTGGTTGATATACTGCACGAGCGAAGCGAATCCTCCGCCCAGCGGCTTGTTGAGTCCGGAACCGAAAAGCCCGTCCACGACAAGCGTATCAGCACCCAGTTTCGGCGGGTCGAAATTCTGCGTCACCTCGACAAACGTATGCACACACTCACCATCGGCTATCCGCTTCCGGTTGGTCTCACAATCTTCAGACAAATGATGGAGGACATTGAAAAGGTATACATCCACCGTATATCCTCTTTCGCCCAGCAGACGGGCCACGGCCAATGCGTCGCCACCGTTATTGCCAGGTCCGGCAAATACCACGACCGGTGTACGCTCCGACCACTCCGACGCGATGGCATCGGCAATGACACAGGCGGCACGCTCCATCAGGTCAAGCGATGTGACCGGTTCGTGCTCTATCGTATATCTGTCCAACTCACGCAACTGAGCCCCTGTGAATATTTTCATCTTTCTTGTTTGTTTTAGGCGTATTCTAAAAATTCCACGCATTATCAAATTCTATTTTGACGGGCATGCTCTTTGTGCCTTTTTGTTTTTATCCGGCATCTTTTTCGTCCTTCTTCAGTCGCATAGCCCGCTATGCTCCTTCAGAAAGACAGAAAAATCTGCTCGGCTAAAATTCAAAAATCCATCAAAGGTAATTTTTAGAACCCGCCTTTATGCAGAACGCTGCAAAAATACTAAATTTAAGGCAATCCGCCATCATTTGCGACCTACAAATATATGCACCTCGAAGATTGGCCGGAAAAAACGTTCGCTTAAACTTGGCATGAATGAAATAAATCGCTACATTTGCAAAAATTACCTACCAACCTAATCGCATATGCAGAGAAAAACGATTTTTAGTCTTTTTTGCATTGTCTTATTGCCGTTGTATACGATGAGAGCGCCTGCACAGACAACATCCCTCACCGTCAACTGTGTCGCAAGCACCAAAGACTGCTACATCTCCACAGACGGAAGCCACACTTACAAGACATTCGAGGTGGAAGTACTCGAGGAAGACGATTATTTCGCCAGCATATGGTCCTGCCCGACATTGTACGGAACGGGGAATTACGCCCCAATGTCCGTTCTGGTCAACGGCGAAGCGGCTACTGAAATAACGTTCACAAAAGGGAATTGGCAAAGTACATTTCTAAATTCCGGCAGATCCATCCACCTGAAGAAAGGCACAAACACCATCGCATTTTCATGCAAGGCGCCTACAATCCCCTGCGTAGAAAGCCTGTGTCTGTCCAGCGACATGCAAAATGCTGAAATATCCGACACCAAATACTCGGAATATCTTGAGAAAGCCAAAAGCGGACAACAAGAAGAGTACCCTTGTCTACTGTCAAAATCTCTTTCCACAAAAGGCCTTGCCGCATCCCAGACATACATCAGAGAAAACGTTCCGCTAAAATATTCTTTCCACACGACTTGCTACTTCAAGCAAAACCAAGAAGTCAGCTTTGCAACGTCAGCCAACGTACATCACGCTGTTGACATATTCTATTACGGCAGCAATGCTGAAATTGATTTCAGCCTCCCCACTAACGGACGCCTTGTATCGAGCACGGCAGCCACGAAAACGGCCAATGGTTTTCCGGCCACTACAATTCCCCACAAACTGAACATGCTGTACACGCCGGCCACATCGGACGAAATACAAGGTTTGAACTGGAAGAGAATCTCGCAACGCAGCACTACAGCCGGGGGAAAAAATGAAAGCGAGCTGACCGTCACTTTTCAAAAGGAAGGCTTCTACATGGTTAAACTCCGCAGTCTCGAAAATGGTGTTTTGGGTGTAGCCGACCTTTCCATCGACGACCAGACCTTCAAAGACGTCCCCGTATACTACTCGTACGTAGACTGCACCATGCCTGCAGACAGTATGCCATACACCGCTGCCGCCCTGCGCACTACGGAAACATTGTCTGACCCGATGCTCTTCGTAGAAGGCAATGACGGCCTTCGCATCGTCGGCTATAGCGATGACAACGGTGGCACGATACTTGGGCAGCAAGTATACCGTGAAGCCATCATCCGCCAATGTTACAATATAGACACACAACGTCTGCATGTATGCAACTATTCGTCAGAGAATCCGGAGGGGACATGCGAAATCATCGGAGGTATCTCAGACGAGGAAAACAAGGCTGCAGAAAGTTCCGATATGGGCATCACAACCAAGGGCGCAGACAAATTCCACAACAGGCCTACCGTACCAACATCTGTGATTTCCAAGTCCTTGTCTCAGGAAGAAAACGGGATTGAAGTTGGCGTATACGACGTTACCGGGAAAAAGATTGGAACTATTACGACAAGCAGGACCTTGCAAGACGTAACGTCCGCAGATCTGCACACCTACGCGCCCGGCGTGTATATTCTCCGGTCAACTACCGAAAACGGGACAACACAAAAGAAGTTGATTGTCCAATAACCCCCACCGTCAAAATCTGCCACTATGAAAAGAATCGTTTTATTATTCATCTCCGCATTGCTTACAAGCGGAGTTATGAAAGCACAAGAAACGTTCTACTATTGCGGAGGGCGCCCCGTAAAGCTCCAGAAAAGCGAGCACAAGATTTCCATCCGGGCATCCTCATCCGAACAGATTGTCCTGCCGGCCGTCTACATACCGGCCGACACCATTGCCGACGGCAACGTCTGCATCCGAACCTACAAATGTCCGACAAACGCCGTAACGCCAAAAACATTATCGGGAAGCGACGCCATCACCCGCCGCATCACACCTTGCTACACCAACAGCACCGGACTGGAACTCACGCCGACTGGCTACATTTCCGTCAAGCTGAAAACGACAGCAGACATTCAACTTCTGGAGGAAGACGCCAAGCGATACGGGCTTGACATCGTCTACCGGTACGAGCACCTACCGCTATGGTACCTTTTGGTACAGCAGCCGGATGCCGAAGCCTCCCCCATCGACATTGCCAATGCCCTATACGAGTCTAACCGCTATGCCTCGGCTTCGCCCGACTTTGCGTACAACGGCTTTGAAATCTCTTACGATCCGGAAGTCCACCAGCAATGGGGACTATACAACAGTGAGTACAAGGGATTTGACATTTCCGTCAGCAATGCGTGGAACTATGCCACCGGCAAAGGGGTTAACGTGGCGGTTGTAGACCAAGGTGTCGACCACAAACACTACGACCTTGCTACCAATATGAGTTATATGGTATATACGCCCGCAGGAGACAGTATTATAGCAAATTGGAAGGTTATTGACATAGCACACGGCACCCAATGCGCTGGCATTATTGCTTCGGCAAGAAACAACGGAGTTGGGACCGCAGGAGTCGCTCCTGATGCAAAAATCGCTAAGATTCTCACCCATTTGAATATGGCCCCGGCACAAAGCGAAGAAATCATGCAAGGCTTTTCTTGGGCAACAGAAAATGCGATAGACATTCTATCATGCTCTTGGCAAAGCGTAGAAGACGACAAGACAAAAGAAGCGATACAATTAGCCCTAAGCAAGGGCCGTAACGGGAAAGGATGCATCATCATCAAGTCAGCAGGAAACAACGGAAGATGGATTACATTTCCCGGTACAGTGGAAGGCGTTATCACCGTTGCGAACATGCAGCAGGACGGAAGTCTGAACAAGAACTCGTCTCATGGAGAGAACCTGTTCATCACTGCACCGGGAACAGACATCCGGACAACAGATGCCAACGGAGGATACTGTACCGTAACAGGAACGTCCTACGCAGCGCCGCACGTAGCGGGAGTCGTTGCCCTTATGCTTGAAATAGACCCGTCGCTCACTTATAAAGAGGTCCGTGAAATTCTGGCCAAAACGGCCAAGAAAATCGGGACCTACGAATACGAAACGGACAAAGAATATGGTTCGTGGAACGAATACTACGGCTACGGATTGGTAAATGCCGACAGTGCCGTACAAATGACATTAATGAGAAAAGAACAGAAATTGAACCAATAAAGAACCGACCATGACAATTAGAACAAACCTACTCATTATTACGATACTCTTATTGTACTGGCAGAATGTAGCCTACGCTCAAACGGAAACGAAAAAAGCGCCTACACCGATTTACTACGGCACAGATCTCATCGACCCGACCTTGTTCCTAAACAACGGACTACTATATGACACCAGTTTCATATTTGGAGACACCATCGCATTTGACAAGACTGCACGCGTATTTATCATGCATGAGGGCAGAGTATTTGGAGCGACACAACCCATCCTTAATTTTTACAATTGGGAGGCAATAAGACCGGAAACGATTCTGAAGTGCCAATTCGACTATCCCCGCCTGCCCCTCGGCGACTACACATTGGTCATACCCGCAGGCACTATCTGGTGGAAAAGCGATTCTTCTATAAAAAATGACATTATAGAACGTCCTATTTGCATTCCCGACCGCCTTCATGCAATACAGACAAGTCCGAATGGCGGAGATACAGTAACAACACTGCAGAAATTCTCTGTGATGTTTCACTGTGATGTTACGGAAAAATCAGATCCGGCCGTCACACTCTACAAAGAAGATGTGACCATCGGAACGTTCCCCATGACGGTCATCAACGACTACGGCAGTTTCAATACCGCCGAAGCAGATTTCGGGAAAACCCTACACTTCAAGAAAGGCATCAAATACAGCCTTGTCATCAAAGAGGACGCTTTCGCATCAAAACCGGAATATGTCCCTGCCAATCTGTCCAACAAAGAGATCCGCATCGACTTCATGGGAGGGGAATGAAAATCTCCGACATAAACCGTACACCGTTTATCCAAACCCCGACAGAGAAGCAAAATTTCTCTGTCCTCGCCACAAACTGAAAGAAATATGATTACACACAATACACTCCGGATACGCTCCGTCATAGGCAGTATTTTTGTCAGCCTCAGCATGACATGCAGCATGGCAACACACGCACAGGAACAAGCACCGTCTCTTGTCCCGACAGACTTTTCCCTCGACCATCTCGACAACGGGACGAATGTCCTTTTCGCCATACAGCACCAACTGTTTTTCTCCTTTGACACCCCCGTTGAAATAGGGTCATCAGCAACAGCCGCCATCATCTGCGGGGAAGACACTGTCGCAAAAGGAGCGCTCCAGACATACAACATAGAATACTCGAAAGGCACCGCCGGGTATGTAGAAGCAGCCTTTGATTCCCTGTTCTTGCCCAAAGGCAACGATTACACACTTGTGATCGGTGCCGGCAACATCCACAGACAGGACATCCCCTCATGCACCAACGCCGAAATCAGGCGTACATTCCACATCCCTGACCACATCAAGATGCTCGGCAGTTCACCGTCAGACGGCGAAACACTGAGCGAACTGAGCACCGTCGTAATCACTCTGTCTGCCAGACAGGACTATACGTCCAGCTTCAAGCCCACACTATACAAAGGAGGTGAAGCGGTAGATTATGGCAAGGATGTCGTAACAAGTTTCTACAACAGCAATGCCATAAACATAAAATTCGGCAGTTACTTCCAAAGCAATCCGATTTCCCTTGAGGACGGGGCCGAATATACGCTTGTCATACCCGAAGGAGTGATGAAAAAAAGCTGGACCTGCTACCGCGATGACATCTCCAACGAGGAAATGCGCATACACATCAAAGGAGGAAACGTCACGGGTATAACCACAGGCGCCCAGGCAGAAAGACCGCACATACACTGCAACGGGAAGACACTGCACATCGACAATGCCCAAGGGCAGCGGATACGCATTTTCTCGCCTGACGGACGGATAGTACAAAATACGGTATGCCGGGAACACAGCACCGCATTTGTCCTGTCTGCAGCAGGACTGTACATCGTCAACGTCGGCGGGCACAGCGACAAGATTTCGGTGAAGTGAAATGGCGGGGCGGCAACCAGTGTTTTTGCCGCCCCGTATTTATATGACAGAGTCTGCAGCGTAACAGGAACCTCATTCGCTGCGCCACATGTAGCCGGCGTGGCCGCACTTATATTGGAAACAGCCCCATCACTCACATACAATGAAGTCCGTGAAATCTTGGTCAAGACCGCGAAGAAAATCGGACCCTACAAATACGACACGGAGAAAGAATACGGCCCCTGGAACGAATACTACGGCTACGGACTGGTAGATGCCGACAGTGCCGTACAAATGACATTACAGAGAAAAGAACAGAAAAAGAACCAATAAAAAAAAACTATCATGAGAACAACAAAAACCCTACTCCTCATAGTCACGTTGCTGACGTGTCTGCAGTCAACAGTTTCTGCACAAACAGAAGAGAAGACTGCACCGCCCATTCCACTATATTACGGCACAAACCTCATCGATCCGACATTATATATAACACAAGGCAGCATCCTGTATGACAGGATCGCTTTCTCGTTTGAGGATACTATTGCATTTGACAAAAACGCACGAGCCTTTCTCGTACAAGACGGGGTTGTCATCGGCTCTACACGGCCATATATTTCTTATAGCGGCTTCGAAGACGTCACATACCGTATGACGTCATTGAATTGCGCTTTCGACTTTCTCCGTTTGCCTGTCGGCAACTACACCCTGGTTATTCCAGCCGGAACACTCTGGTGGAAAAACAATTCCAAACTAAAAGATGACATTATAGAACGGCCCATCTGCATTGCCGACTGTCTCCACACCAAGCAGACATGTCCCGCAAACGGAGATACGGTAAAGACGCTGCAAAAGTTTTCCGTCATGTTTCATTGTTACGTTACTGAGAAGTCAGACCCGAGCGTTACACTTTATGAAGGAGACAATGCTATAGAGACATTTCCCATGCAAGTCATTGACGATTGGGGCAGTTATCTAACTGCAGAAGCCAATTTTGAAAAAACATTGCACTTCAAAAAAGGCAAGCAATACAGTCTGGTTGTCAAAGAGGACGCTTTTCAAGCGCGCGACCGAAGCGACAATCTGTCAAACAAAGAAATCTGCATCCGTTTTACGGGTGGAGAATGATTCTTCCCGGTAAAATTCCATCAAGCGAAACACCTCGCCCAATATCAATTTTCAAAAAAAGCCTATGATTTTTCACAATAGCCTCAAGCCTTGGTCTATGCTCAAGGTGATTCTTGTCATCTTCAGATTGGCAATCTGCGGTACAACACTGCGTGCACAGGAACAGGACACGCCGCTTATACCCAAGCATTTCACCCTTGACAACACCTACAACGGGACACAGCTAATCTATGCCCTTCAAAACCAACTGTACTTTTCCTTTGATGTTCCTGTCAACGTTAAGCCTGCAGCCCCTGCCATTATCCTTTGCGAAGACGATACGATCGCCAAAGGATTCCTAAAAAATTATGCCATAGAATACTCCGGCGGAAAAGGAGGATATGTAGAGGCTGAATTTGACTCCCTATTATTGCCCAAAGGCAAAGACTACACATTGGTAATTGAAGCCGGGAGTATCTATAAACAAGACAATCCTTCATGCACAAATGCCGAAATCAGACGAGACTTCAATGTTCCTGCCCATATCAAAATGGACTGCCAATCTCCACGTGAAGGCGAGACACTGAATGAACTCAAAAATATGTCGATAAATTTGTCTGCAAGACAAGATTACCAATCCAACTTCAGGCCCACAATATACAAAGGCGAAGAAATCTTGAACTATAACAGCTACGTACTGACAATGTATCATCTGTCCTACAACCTGTCTTTCGACTTTTACGGTTCTATACCATTGGAAGACGGTGCCGACTATACAATTGTCGTTCCGGAAGGAGTGATGACTGATAGTCGCCTACTCTACCGCAACGACATCTCCAACGAGGAAATGCGCATACACATCAAAGGAGGAAACGTCACGGGTATAACCACAGGCGCCCAGGCAGAAAGACCGCACATACACTGCAACGGGAAGACACTGCACATCGACAATGCCCAAGGGCAGCGGATACGCATTTTCTCGCCTGACGGACGGATAGTACAAAATACGGTATGCCGGGAACACAGCACCGCATTTGTCCTGTCTGCAGCAGGACTGTACATCGTCAACGTCGGCGGGCACAGCGACAAGATTTCGGTGAAGTGAAATGGCGGGGCGGCAACCAGTGTTTTCGTTCCACATTCATAAACAACCTTAATATCCCCATTTAGCATGAACCGGTCTATTGCAATATTTGCCTGTATATTCTCACTTTTTGGAACAATTACCGCCCAAGAAACATTCTACTATTGCGGAGGACGCCCCGTAAAGCTCCAGAAAAGCGAGCATAAGATTTCCATCCGAGCATCCTCATCCGAACAGATTGTCCTGCCGGCCGTCTACATACCGGCCGACACCA
>CAVHOL010000007.1:0-54788 GCA_963637655.1 bacterium
GCTATGTGACTGAAAAGAAGTCGCAAAAGCGGCAAAAAGACAGGGATAGTCAGATATGTGAACTGGTATTGATATTCCACAAAATTGGGTAAGTTATTTTTTGAACATTACTAAGGCTGTCATTTTTTTAGAAACATCCTTTAGACACGAATGAAAATACAATCACTCAGATACGCCATCCTCTTATACATACTCTGCGCTTTTCAGATTATCCATGCAGACAACCGTCAAAAACGCGAATTCAGAGGAGCCTGGATACAATGCGTAAACGGACAATTCAGCGGAAAGGCAACAGCAGACATACAAAGAACGCTCATCTATCAGCTGAACGAGCTTCAACGGGACGGAGTAAACGCCATCATCTTTCAAGTACGTCCTGAATGTGACGCTCTCTATCAAAGCGACAAGGAACCTTGGAGCCGTTTCCTCACAGGACGCCAGGGCCAGGCACCGAGTCCATATTGGGACCCGTTGCAATGGATGATAGAGCAATGCCATCAAAGAGGCATGGAGCTGCACGCATGGATAAACCCCTATCGTGCAAAGACGAAAGGTACGCAAGACCTTGCGACAAACCACATTGCCATCAAGCATCCAGAACGGATATTCCCCTACGACGGACAGTTCATCCTAAATCCCGGACTGCCGGAAAACCGAAAATACATCTGCGACATTGTTGACGATATTGTGGCACGCTACGACGTAGACGGCATACACATAGACGACTATTTCTATCCCTACCCCGTTGCCGGACTTCCCATACCAGACGACAATGCCTACGCTGTATACAACAACGGTTTCAGAGACAAAAACGACTGGCGGCGCGACAATGTAAACGTATTTGTCAAGCAACTGGGCGAAACCATACACCACCGTAAACCTTGGGTTAAGTTTGGCGTATCCCCCTTCGGAATCTATCGCAACAAAAGCAACTCTCCTATTGGAAGTGACACGCGCGGCACCCAGAACTACGATGACCTTTACGCAGACGTGCTGCTTTGGGTAAACAACGGATGGGTGGACTACTGCGTACCCCAAATTTACTGGCAAATCGGCCACCCTACTGCGGACTACAAGACACTCATTGAATGGTGGAACAAATACGCTTCAAAACGTCCTCTGTATATTGGGGAAGACGTGGAGCGAACCGTCAAATATGCAGACCCCGACATTGCCAATCAAAACCAAATGCCGGCTAAATACCGGCTTCATACACAAATGCCCTACATACAAGGGACCGTACTATGGTATGCGAAAGCAGTTGTTGACAATATAGGCAATTACGGTTCGGTATTGCGCAACGGCTACTGGAAATACCCGGCACTTCAGCCCTTGATGCCCTTCATCGACGGAAAGGCGCCACGGAAGCCCAGCAAACTGAAACCGCTGCGGATAGATGACGACTATGTACTCTTTTGGACAAAGCCCAAAGGAAACGGATGGAAAGACGAGGCCGTCAGGTATGCAGTCTACAGATTTGCCAAAGGGGAGAAAGTAGACCTTGACGATGCATCACACATTGTCGCGGTTACCTCCGAAACAATGCTGAAATTGCCATATGTCGACGGTACGAAAGAATACACCTACATTGTCACCTCACTCGACAGGATGAGTAACGAAAGCAAGGGAGCCAAAAAGCGAATCAAATTATAGACCAGCACCAAGGATGTGTGCAAGAAAGTCGACAACACGTCTTTCTTGCACACATCTTTTTTGCGGATTCCCAAAACCTTTCTTGCAATTAGACAAAGCAAAACCGCCATCTTGTTTTCATTGGCAAAGAATTGTCCATTCTCCACCCCAAACAAAAATATCATGGTATATTTTGGGTAATTGAAATTAATGTTTTATTTTTGCACAGAAAGAATATGATGTGCAACCCAACTGAAGGAGAGAGAAGAACAATATGTCTATATCAAAAACACGACAAAAACTTGTAGATGTCGCACGGCAGCTGTTTGCAAAAAACGGCATTGCCAACACTACGATGAACGATATCGCCCTTGCATCCGGAAAAGGCAGGAGAACATTGTACACCTATTTCAGCCGCAAGGAAGATGTATATTCGGCTGTCATCGAGTCTGAGCTCGAACGTCTGTCGGACAAGCTCGATGAGGTCGCCGCAATGAAAATACGTCCACAAGACAAAATCATAGAACTCATCTACACCCATCTCAGTATGATACGCGAGACTGTCGTACGAAACGGCAATCTGCGTGCAGAATTCTTCAGAAACATCTGGATGGTAGAGAAAGTCCGGAAAAATTTCGATGAAGATGAAATCGAACTGTTCCGCAAAGTTTACGCTGACGGAAAGGCAGACGGAGAATTCGACATCGAAGACGTAGACCTTGTGGCCGACATCACCCACTACTGTATAAAAGGTCTCGAAGTGCCCTTCATCTACGGACGGCTCGGACACGGCATGACAGAAGAAGCGAGCAAACCGCTTGTCGCCAAGGTTGTCTATGGCGCATTGGGAAAATCCGGAGCCAAATAGGACAGGCAAACGTCTCCGGCAGAAAAGTAAACAACAAAACCAACAAATAATAAGAAAATGGGATTACTTACAGGTAAGACTGCCCTTATCACAGGTGCAGCGCGCGGTATCGGAAAATCTATCGCGCTGAAGTTTGCACAGGAAGGTGCAAACATCGCATTCACCGACCTTGTGATCGATGAGAACGGAAAAGCCACAGAAGACGAAATCAAAGCCCTTGGCGTCAACGCAAAGGGATATGCAAGCAACGCCGCCGACTTCAGTGCGACTGAGGAAGTTGTCAAGAAAGTACACGAGGACTTCGGCTCCATCGACATTCTTGTCAACAATGCTGGCATCACAAAAGACGGCCTTATGCTCCGTATGACCGAAGGCCAGTGGGACGCCGTCATTGCCGTCAACCTGAAAAGTGCGTTCAACTTTATCCATGCCTGCATTCCCGTCATGATGCGCCAGCGCAAGGGATCCATCATCAACATGGCTTCAGTCGTAGGCGTACACGGCAATGCCGGACAAGCCAACTACGCAGCTTCCAAGGCCGGTCTTATCGCTTTGGCCAAGAGCATCGGACAGGAGATGGGCCCCAAGGGTATCCGCGCCAACGCGATTGCCCCCGGCTTCATTGACACAGACATGACCAAAGGTCTGCCCGAAGACATACGCAAGGACTGGATGAAAAAGATTCCTTTGCGCCGCGGCGGAAACGTGGAAGACATTGCCAATTGTGCCCTCTTCCTTGCATCTGACATGTCAAGCTATGTGAGCGGCCAGGTCATCCAGGTCGACGGCGGCATGAATATGTAATACGCCACACCCCCACATAGAGAAAGTGACAGGCGAAGCCTTTTGGCCCCACCTGCCATTTTCTCTTCTTCTGTTTATCTTCCACCCCCAACCGCCCCGACTCCCCAACAAACACGTTCATGGACATCGTATACGAAGACAACCATATCATCGTCGTCAACAAGCACAGTGGAGAAATCGTACAAGGAGACAAGACCGGCGACAAACCATTGGTAGACACCGTAAAAGAATACATCAAAGAGAAATACGCCAAGCCTGGCAATGTATTTCTTGGCATACCGCACCGACTAGACCGGCCTGTGAGCGGATTGGTGATTTTTGCCAAAACATCGAAGGCGTTGTCGCGTCTGAGTACAATGTTCCGCGACGGTGAAGTACACAAAACCTACTGGGCCATCACCAAAAACGCGCCAGTCCCGGCAGAAGGAACTCTCACCAATTGGCTGACCAGAAACGAGAAGCAAAACAAAAGTTACGCATACGACCATGAAGTTCCGAGCTCCAAGAAGGCCATACTGAAATACAAGACACTGACACGGTCACAGAACTACACCTTAGTAGAAATCAATCTGCTTACCGGAAGGCACCATCAAATAAGATGCCAGCTGGGACATATCGGATGCCCTATCAAAGGTGACCTCAAATACGGTGCCCAACGCAGCAATGCGGACGGAAGTATATCACTGTTTTCACACCACGTAGACTTCATACACCCCGTATCCAAGGAACATATTTCCCTCACTGCCCCTCTGCCGGAAGACAATCTATGGAAAGCCATTGCCACAGGATTGTCCTAAGGCGTTCTAATATTTCCAACGCTATAAAATAATCGACCGACAGCATGATGACGAAAAAGCAAAAGACAATATTCTGGGTTGGAGCCCTTTTGTTGTCCCCCATTGCCCTGTTTCTTGTTTTGGCCATTCTCCTCTACATACCACCTATACAGAATTGGGCGGTACACAAGATAGCGACATATGCAAGCAAGAATACTGGATACAACGTCAGCATCGACTATGTACGGTTGGCATTTCCGTTAGACCTGAGCGTCAACGGACTTACCATGACCCAGGCGTCCCCCAAAGATGAAAGCGCAGACACCATCACCTACGCCAAACAATTGTTCGTAAGCGTAGAATTGTTACCCTTGTTGCAAAGCAAGGTAGAAATAGACAAACTGGACTTTCAAGACGTACATCTCAACACAGCCGATTTTATCAAAAGTGCACGTATAAAAGGAAGTGTAGGGCGTCTCTTTCTGCAAAGCCACGGAATAGACCTAAGAAATGAGCACCTCACCCTAAACAAGGCTTCGCTTTCCAAGGCAAACATCGATGTCGCTCTGAGCGACACCGTGCCCGAAGACACCACAAAGACACCTACCTATTGGAAAATTGATGTCCGCCAACTGGACATCGCCCAAAGCCATGCCCTACTCCACATGCCCGGCGACACGCTGAACGTGGAAACCTCAATAGGAAAGCTCGGCATCGCAGGCGGACTGTTCGACCTCGGGAAAAACGACTACACCCTCCGCACACTAACATGGAAAGATAGCAGCGTAAAATACGATAACAGATTTGAGAAGCCGGTCAATGGCCTTGACTACAACCATATCAGCCTTACGTCCCTTGAGACACGCATTGACTCGGTGCGGTACGCAGACGGTCGGTTGCAGATGGTTGTCAAGGATTGCAAATTCCAGGAGAAATCCGGTTTTGGCATACAGGCTCTGCAAACCAAAATTAGCCTTGACTCCGTACACATTGACATACCGCAATTTCTCGTCAAGACGTCCGAATCCCAGATACGGGCTGAGGTCGCAATGGATTTCAACACATTCGCATCTGAGAATCCGGGGAAAATGTCCGTCAACATAGATGGATGGTTCGGCAAACAAGACATTGCCCGGTTGGTCACAGACAAAAGTCTCATACGCCACTGGCCCAACTACCCGCTTTCTGTCAAAAGCCTCATAAAGGGCAACATGAAACGCGCACACATTGTAGGATTCCAGATAAAGCTGCCAACGGCTTTCGACTTCTCGGCAAAAGGCTTTGTTGCAAATGCAGACAAAATGGAAAGGCTGCGCGCTGATATCGACTTCAAAGGCGACACCTACAACATGCGATTTCTTTCGGCTATGCTCCCCAAAGAAATTGCATCTGCCTTCAGCATACCCAACCGTATTTCTATCAATGGAGAAGTCCACACCAACGGCCCCAAATACGCTGTAGCAGCAAATGTCATAGAAGGAAAAGGTATATTGACAGCAACAGGCGACATTGACACAAAAAGCATGAAGTACAAGGCACTGATTGCCGCCCGGAACGTTCAGCTCCAGCACTTTCTGCCCAACTACGGCCTGTCGCCATTCTCTGGAACCATTGAAGCCGAAGGATGCGGGACAGATCTTCTGTCACCGGCCACAAAAATGAATGTCAACGCCAGCATTTCCAGCTTCAAATACTCCAACTACACATTGGACGGGACGAAATTGTCTGCAAACGTAAAAAACGGTATCGGCCACTGCAAGCTCGACAGCCACAACCCTCTGCTTGACGGTCTGATAGAAGTCAATGCGCTCATGAGCAAGAAGCAGCTCAAAGGCACACTATCCTGCGACCTGAAAAAAGCAGACCTGTATGGTCTCTGTCTAACCAAGAAGCCCTTGACCGTATCTCTCCGCTCGCAAGTCAACGTGGCCAGCAACCTCACCAATGCCCACGAAGTAAGAGGACAGATCTGTGACATCTATCTGAAAGACAGTTGTCGCACATACCACCCTGAAAATATCAGCCTTAACGCCTTCACACGCAAAGATTCCACACATGCCAGCATTGAAAGCGGAGATTTCTCCATGCGGATGGATGCCCACGGGTACTACGAGCATCTGCTGACCGCATGCGACCGCCTCGGCAAAGAGGTTCTCAAGCAGAAGGAAGACCGTTACATCAACCAGCAACGTCTGCGCGCCATCCTCCCTTACGCATCACTGGAAGTGAACACGGGAAAAGAGAACATGATTTGCCGTGCCCTCAACTATTGGGGATACGAGATAGAACACGCCAAAATACAAATGGAGACCTCGCCTGTCAAAGGCATCAATGGCGACATGCAAGTCAATGCGCTAAGCACATCGGGAATAAAACTGGATACGCTCCGATTTGCCGTACACTCCGACTCTACCAACACGTTCTTCTCAGGACAGATACGCAACAACAAGAAAAATCCACAGTATGTATTCAATGCCATGTTCGGAGGTACATTCTACGAGCGCGGCATATATTTCGGTACACGCGTCTTTGACGACAAAGACAAACTAGGCATAGCCCTCGGACTCAGTGCATCGATGGCCGACAACGGCATACAGCTGTCCTTGGGCAAGAAAAATCCGATATTGGGATACAAGGAATTCAGTGTCAACGACGACAACTACATCCTTCTGCGACGCGACAACCATCTTTCCGCCAATCTCAGTCTCTTGGCCAATGACGGAATGGGCGTGCAGGTCTATACCAATGACAGTACCGATGCCTTGCAGGACCTGACCATCGGCTTACACCGTTTCGACTTGGCAAAAGTTCTTTCCGTCATCCCGTATACTCCGCAGATGGCAGGCGAAATGTCCGGCGATTTTCATGTTATACAGACGACGGAAGAATTGTCGGTGTCCTCATCCGTAGCCATTGACGACCTTGTCTACGAACATTGTCCTATGGGCAACGTCTCGACAGAGTTTGTCTATATGCCCAAAGAGGACGGCACGCACTACGTCGACGGCAATCTGGCCTGCAACGGATACGAGGTCGGCGCCCTGAGAGGTACATACAACCCGGCGGGGAAAGGAAATCTTAGCGCAGACTTAACCCTCACCCATACTCCATTGTTGCTGCTCAACGGTTTTATCCCCGACCGTCTTTTCGGTTTCAAAGGCTATGCAGAAGGCACATTGTCTGTAGAAGGCGCTCTTGACAAGCCCAACGTCAACGGCGAACTTTATCTTGACTCAGCCTATATCGCCAGCGAACCCTACGGTGTCGAAATGCGTTTTGCCGACGATCCCGTGATCATATCCAACAGTCATCTTGTTTTTGAGAATTTCGAAATATACTCCCACAACGAGAGTCCGCTGAACGTCTCCGGATACTTCGACTTCTCCGATATGGACAACATGTACCTTGACACCAAGATGAGGGCTACCAACTACCTACTAATCGACTCCAAGGAAAACAACCGGTCGGAAACCTACGGCAAGGCCTACGTCAACTTCTTCGGCATGATGAGAGGCCCCGTTTCCGCTCTGAAAATGAGAGGAAAACTTGACGTACTCGGATCTACCGACATGACATACATTCTGAGAGACTCCCCCCTGACTACCGACAACCAACTGGACGAGCTGGTGAAGTTTGTCGACTTCAAAGACACTAAGGAGCAGGTAGTGACCCGTCCTCCTCTCACTGGATTTGACATGGATCTCACCGTCGAGATAGACGAGGGTGCCCACATATTGTGTGCGCTCAACACCGACCACTCCAACTACATCGACCTCATCGGCGGCGGAAGTCTGCGCATGCAGTACAATACGACAGACAACATACTGATCCGAGGTAGATACACCCTAAGCAACGGTGAGATGAAGTACTCGTTGCCAGTCATTCCGCTCAAGACCTTTACCATTCAAGACGGAAGTTACGTCGAATTCAACGGCGACCCGATGAACCCGACCCTGAACATCACGGCAACAGAACAGAACAAGGCCAACGTATCGACCGGCGGTACCGAAAAGACTGTGCTATTCGAGTGCGGAGTGGCCATCACGCAGACACTCAACGATATGGGCCTGCAATTCATCATCGATGCACCCGAAGACATGTCCATACACAACGAGCTACAGACCATGTCAAAGGAAAACCGGGGAAAGATAGCCGTCAGCATGCTGACCACAGGCATGTATCTCGCAAGCGGCAATACCAGTTCGTTCTCCATGAACAGCGCCCTGTCGGCATTCCTCAACAGCCAGATCAATGCTATCTCCGGCAATGCCCTCCGCACCCTGGATCTGAGTTTCGGAATGGAGAACAGTACGACCGGAACCGGACAGACCCATACCGACTACTCCTTCAAATTCGCCAAGCGCTTCTGGAACAACCGTCTGCGCATTGTCATCGGCGGAAAAGTTTCATCCGGTGCAGAAGTACAGAACCAAAACGATACGTTCTTCGACAACGTCACTTTCGAGTACCGGCTTAGCCAAAATTCCAACAAGTATCTCAAATTGTTCTATGAGCGCGACAGTTACGACTGGCTGGAGGGCAATGTGCAGGAATACGGAGGCGGATTTATCTGGCGACGCAAACTGCAACATTTCAAGGACATATTCCGCTTCAAGTCTGACAAGGATGAAATCGTCCCGGCAGCAAACAAAAACGATTCTACAAAGACCACGAAATAAGAATGAAGAAGATACATCCATCCGCATACATTGCCGTCCTTCTTATCGTAGCAGCGGCATGCTTCACCGCCTGCTCATCGACAAGCGGCGTTCCAGACGAAGACCAGCTCTTCATCGGTCTGAAAAAGATTGCATACAACAACTACGAGAAAAACGACCACTTCATTTCGATACAAGAAGAGGTGGAAGCCGCTCTTGCCACTGCCCCCAACGGTGCGCTCTTCGGCAGTTCCTATTACCGGACACCGTTTCCCTACCGTCTGTGGATATGGAATGCATTCAACAAGTCGGAAACGCCTATCGGAAAATGGATAACAAAATCGTTCGGCAAACGTCCGGTTCTTATGAGTTGGGTCAACCCGACTCTTCGCGCGCAGGTCGCCCAGCAGATGCTGCGTGCTCACGGTTATTTCGGGGCAAACGTATCTTATGAAATCACCGAGCAAAAGAATCCCAAGGAAGCAAAAATCGCCTACGATGTCAATCTGGGGCACTTATACACCATCGATTCCCTTTCATACAGAAACTATTCACCGGAAGCGATGTCCATGATAGAAGCTGATTCCGCCAATGCTGCCATACACAACGGCGACCCGTTTGACGTATCTACCCTTGATGCTGAACGCAACCGTATAAGCACACTGTTGCGAAACAATGGCTACTTCTACTATCAGTCCGGTTACGCCACCTACCTGGCAGACACCATTTCTGCACCAGGGAAGGCCTTGCTTCATTTTCAGCTGGCAGACAGTCTTTCACCGAAAATCCAAAGACCCTGGTACATCGGCAAAACGGAAATACAGTTACGGAAGAAGTATACCGACGAACTGACCGACTCAATCAAACGGCGCAGCCTCACGGTGAAATACCAAGGCAAAAAATCGCCTGTACGTCCACGCGTCATACTTCGCGACATGAAAATCCGTCCCCGTCAATTGTACAGTTATGAAAACCATATGGAGACCGTGAGCAAACTCACGTCCACAGGACTGTTCAGTATGGTAGACCTCAATTTTACGCCTCGCGATACTTCGGCTCTCTGCGACACACTCGACCTCACGCTCAACTGTATTTTCGACAAGCCGTACGACATCTATGTTGAGACCAACCTCATCGGAAAATCTTCCGGACGGCTCGGCCCCGGACTGACTCTCGGTTTCGTCAAGAGAAACGCCTTCAGAGGAGGTGAAAAATTGGAAATCAACCTCAAGGGGTCATACGAATGGCAGACAGGACACCGGGCAGACGGCACAAGCTCCAAAATCAATTCATACGAATATGGAGCAGACGCATCTCTCGAGCTGCCCCGGCTTCTCTTGCCATTTTTCCGCCACACCCGCTGGTACACCACCCCATCTACCGTCATCAAGGTATCGTCTGACGTCATCAACCGCTCACAGTTCTTCAAACGACACATCGTATCTGGAGAACTCACCTACAAATTCCAGCCGACTGCGACGTCTGTCCATCAGTACAGTCCGCTCATCCTGCAATACGAATATATGCAAAAGAAGACGGACGCATTCAACGAGGTATTGCAGGAAAATCCCTATCTGCTCATGTCCATGGCCGACCAGTTCGTTCCCAAGATGACCTACACCTATACCTACTCCAGTCCCTCCAACTACCAGAACCCGATATACTGGCAGACATCTGTCAGCGAAGCATCCAATATATTGTCACTCGGCTACATGGCAGCCGGAAAGAAGTGGGGAACAAAAGGCAAGCAAATGTTCAAGAACCCCTATGCCCAGTTCGTAAAAATAGAAAGTGACCTGAGAAAGACTTGGAAAATAGCAAGCCACAGCCAACTGGTAGGACATGTCAGTGCGGGCGTGATTTGGGCATACGGCAACTCTACCGATGCGCCCTACAGCGAGCAATTCTATATCGGCGGCGCCAACAGCATCCGCGCCTTCAACATCAGAAGCGTCGGCCCGGGTGCCTATTACACCACCAACAACAAGTCGTCGTATATGGACCAGACTGGCGACATCAAGCTGCAGCTCAATCTGGAATACCGTCCGCGAATATTCGGAAACCTTTATGGTGCAATCTTCCTCGATGCAGGCAACGTATGGGCCATGCACGATGACGGATACCGTGCGAATTCCAAACTACAACTGAAAAATCTGCTCAAAGAGACCGCTCTCGGAACAGGTGTCGGTATACGCTACGACCTCGAATTTTTCGTTCTCAGACTGGATTGGGGTATCGGCCTGCACCTTCCTTACAAAAGCGGATTCTACAACTTCTCTTCTTTCAAAGACAGTCAAAGTCTACATTTCGCCATCGGATATCCATTCTGACAACAGGGCATGCACATATACCTTGAAGACGCACGTCAATACATTAAAATATATCAAAATCAGCCAAGATATGTAAAAATACATCAGATAGAGAGTCCACACTTATTTCTTTTCGTAATTTTGCACAATATATAAATCATTCAAATATGAAAAAATTCTTATTCATGAGCCTGATGATGCTGACCGTCGTCTGCACATCATTTGCCCAAAAGAAAGCAGAGATAAAATTCGAGAAAACATGTATCAATTTAGGCACATTCTCGGAAAACAACCCTGTACAAAAATGTGTATTCAAGTTCACCAACGTAGGCGATGCACCACTGATTATCAATCAGGCCGTAGCCAGTTGCGGGTGTACGGTACCCAAATACACCAAGGCTCCTATACAGCCGGGCGAAAAGGGAGAGATATCCGTTACCTATAATGGCAAAGGAAAATTCCCAGGACACTTCAAAAAAAGCGTGACTATCCGTACCAATGGCGAGACCGAAATGACACGTCTCTACATAGAAGGAGTCATGGAAGAAGCCCAATAAAGGATGTGTTTTCCACAATGCCGTAAACAATAATCAATGGCTGTGTGGCATTAAGCCGGCAGCCATTTTTTCGTTTTCACGTCCACCACATGATTTTCTATTTCTCTGCTACAGGAAATACAGCATGGGCCGCACGCACCATTGCAGAAAGCACTGGCGACCGTATCATATCCATGTCGGAGGCCAAGGAGCATTGTTATGATCTTGCCCCCGAGGAAGCGGTCGGATTCTGTATACCCGTCCATGCATGGCGCCCGCCATCCATCGTTCTGCAATTTGTGCGTGAGCTGCATATCACCAATGCAGAGCATCACTACGCCTATATTCTCTGCACGGCAGGAGACACGACTGGTGAGACTCACGCCATACTTCAAAAGGAGTTGGAGGCCGTCGGCATACATTGCAATGACTGGTTCGCCCTGCTCATGCCGGAATCCTATGTAGGTCTGCCTTTTATGGATGTCGACCATCCCGGAAACGAGAAGCGGAAGATCGAGCAAGCACAGCATGACTTGCAAGAATTCATTGCAAGCATAAAACAAGCAAAAAGTCCTGGAGAAAAGAGTTCCACCCGCATCACCCATGCCGGACACTGGCCCAAGACGAACAGTCGGTTTCTCGGACCTCTGTTCCATAAGTATCTGGTCAGCGACCGCCGTTTCAAGGTCAAAAATGAGCGTTGTATACAATGCGGGCGTTGCGCATCGGTTTGCCCAGTCGGTGATATCGCCGGCGGAAAAGGACAAATACCGCAATGGAAACACAACGGCAGATGCATGACCTGCTTTTCATGCTACCACCATTGCCCTACGCACGCCATTGAATTCGGACACCAGACCAAAAACAAAGGGCAATATTATATGGGCCACAAATAGCAAGAGGACATTCCCCATCATACAAAAAACAACGAGAACAATATAAATATGAAAAAAGCGCTTACCACACTTGTATTCGCCCTGTTGGCCACAACATCATGGGCAGTCAACGCCTACCCCAAACCCGTCACCGTCACACAAAAAGACGGAACACAACTTACTGTGATTGGATTTGGCGACGAGCACTACCACTACTATACGACAACTGACGGCGCACTGCTTTTCCACCAAGGAAAAGATTTCTTCATCGCCCGAACCGAAGCCGACGGTACGCTGACTGCGACCAATTGTCTGGCACATGACGCAGCAATGAGAAGCGACAAGGAGCGCACACTTATCAAGTCACAGAACATGTCCCTGTATTTTAGTCATCAGCAGGACATCCGTACAAAGAGCGCGACAAAAGAAGAAACGTCCAACCTGCCTTATTTTACCCATACCGGCACACCCACAGCAGTTGTCATTATGGTAGAGTTCAGCGACGTACAATACACCATCAACAATGCCAACAGTGCCTACGAGCAGTTTCTCAACAAGCTCCGCACACAAGACGACACCCAAATGGTAGACTACGGCAACCATGACCAAAGCAACTACGGAAGCGTGGCACAATATTTCAAGGATATGAGTTCCGGCACATTCCAGCCGAATTTCAAAGTGCTTGGCCCTGTCAAACTAGACCATCCCATTTCCTATTATGGAAGTGCGGAACGTACAGACCTGCTCATACCTGATGCTTGTCAAAAGGCGAAGGATGATTTGGGAGTCGATTTCTCACAGTTCGACGAGAACAATGACGGCTACATTGACCTCGTATACGTCGTCTGCGCAGGTTACTCCGAAGCATGGGGAAATGACACGAAATACATTTGGCCCCGCTCGGGTTGGAGAAATTTCTCCGAAACGTTTGACGGGAAGAAGTTGGGACGGTATGGTGTATCCACCGAGCTGAACGGTATTGAGGGAGAGCAAGTGAAATATATCGACGGCATCGGCACCTTCTGCCATGAATTTTCACATACAATGGGCCTCCCCGACTTCTATGTCACCAGCAGCAACGCAGAGAGCAAGAAAGCCGAAAACCAGGTCATGGAAGAGTGGAGTCTTATGGATGCGGGAGAATATGTGAGCAACGGTTACTGCCCTACCGCATATACTGCATGGGAACGTGCCTTCTTCGGATGGACCTCATTGTCTGATCTGACAGAATCGAAAGCCGGACTTTCCTTGACCAATCTTGACAATGGCGGAACAGCCTATCAGGTAAAACACAAGACCAACGCCAACGAAGTTTTCGTCATGCAGAACATCCAACAGGAAGGATGGAACCGTAAACAACGCGGGCACGGACTGTTGGTATACCATGTAGACTACGACCCGACAATATTCTCGGTCAACAACAACGCCGTAAACAACACTATCGGACATCCCCGCATGACAGTCATTCCTGCAGACGGTCTGCTGATGAACCGCAAGAATGACAAATACTCCGAGCTCACAAAACAAGAGCTGAGTTCTGCCTACCGCAATGAAGAAGCCGGTGACGTATTCCCCGGACTGACTATTGTCACAAATCTGACTCCGGACATGGACTTGCCCAATGCGAAATGGTTTACAGACGACACCGCACTTGATTTTTCCTTGACCGACATACAGGAAGACACTCAGTCGAAAACCGTCACACTCAATTTCGTATCGTCCTCATCTACAGGCATCAAGGACAACGTATTGTCTGATGACGCCGATACCGATGTGTATACCATCGACGGCACATGGCTCGGCAACGACATTACCCGTCTTCCGCAGGGCATCTACATCAGAGGCAACAAGAAGATCATCGTGAAATAACACATCTTTTCCCCTTGGCACACAAGGGGCTACACACTACGCCCACACACCATGGGAAAACAACTGACCGTATATAAAGCGAGCGCTGGAAGTGGAAAGACTTTCACGCTCGCCACTGAATATATCAAACTGCTCATCGACAATCCACAGAGCTACCGCAACATCTTGGCCGTCACCTTCACCAACAAGGCTACGGGAGAAATGAAGCAACGCATTCTCAGTCAGCTCTATGGTATTTGGAAACAGTTGCCCGACTCTGCAAGTTACACGGAGAAAATCACAAAAGAGTTGCGCGTCAGCACACAATATGCCTCCAGCCGCGCCGGAATTGCCTTACGGCTCATCGTACACAACTACGGATACTTCCGTATTCAAACCATTGATACCTTTTTCCAAAGCATATTGCGCAACTTGGCGCGCGAACTTGATCTGACGGCCAACCTACGCATCGAACTGAACGACAAACAAATAGAATACAACGCCGTCGACAGCCTCATCGAAGACCTCAGTCCGCACGACGACACGCTGGACTGGATTATGTCCTATATCAAAGACAATATTGAGGATGAAAAGGACTGGAATGTCATCGAATCCATCAAAAGTTTCGGTACATATATCTTCAACGAGCGATACAAGGACAAAAGCCAACAGCTCAATGAAATACTTCTGCAACCCGATTTTTTCAAGCACTACAGGGGAAAACTATACGCCATCAAAAAACAGGCGATAGAGAACATCAAAAAACGGGGAGAACAATTTCTCGACATCATTGCCAGCCATGGTATTGAGCCCATTGATCTCTACTATGGTAAAAAAGGAGTCGGCGGATATTTCACCAAACTCAGCCAAGGAATACTCAACGAGGAACCCATCAACTCATACGTCGCAAGTGCACTTGAAGATGCCGACTGTTGGGCAAAGAAGAGTATGAAGGACAAGCAACTGCAGCAGACCATACGCAGTCTTGCCGAAACGACATTGATGGAATTGCTCCGACAGACAGAGAACGAACGTGTGCAGGCATGGCGCGACTACCAGTCAGCAAACCTTACCCTCGCCCATCTCAACCAGTTGCGTCTGCTCAACCGTATCGAAGCAAAAGTACGCGAGATGAATGCAGAGGCCAACCGCTTTCTGCTCAGCGACACGCAGTCACTGCTTCACGCACTTATCCGTGATACAGACTCTCCATTTATCTTCGAGAAGATAGGCACACAATTGGAACACATCATGATTGATGAGTTTCAGGACACGAGCACCACTCAATGGGAAAATTTCAAAGTTCTCCTGGAGGAATGTATGAGCCACGGTCAACAGGGCAACCTGATTGTTGGCGACGTCAAACAAAGTATCTACAGATGGCGTGCCGGCGACTGGCGTCTGCTCAATAATATAGAAACACATTTCTCCCATGCCGATGAGAGGCTCTCTTTCTGTCCGCTCGATACCAACTATCGGTCATCAAGAAAGGTCATCACCTTCAACAACACATTCTTCCGGTTGGCAGCAAATCAGGAGTATGCAGATCAGGCCGGCCTCAATGAGGCTTCCGCCCAACAAATATTGAAAGCGTATGCCGATGTCGAGCAACAGGTTCCTGGTCAAAAGCCTGATACCGGCTACGTCAGAGTGACGCTCACACCATCAAAAAGCGATAAGGACTATCAACCGAAAATTATCAGCGACACAATCCGAGAACTGCTGTCACAAAACGTAGCCCCAAGGCAGATTGCAATATTGTCACGCACCAATAGTACACTGCACAAGATAGGAGAATACTTGTCAAAAGAACTACCGGAAGTCAAACTGATTTCCGATGAGGCGTTCACGCTTGACCGTTCTCTGGCTGTATGCATCATCGTCGAGGCCATGCACTGTCTGACTCACCCGGAAGACACATTGGCAGAAGCGACACTCGTCAAAGCCTATCACAACCACGTCCTTTGCGACGGACTGACGGACAGCGACTTGCTGGTCTGCGAAGACAGAGCGACAGCCCTGCCAAAAACATTTGTACAAGAACGGGAACGCCTGCTCTCAACCCCCATCTACGATTTGGCAGAGCAACTGTACACTATTTTCGGACTGAAAGCCCTAAAAGGGCAAGAGGCATACCTGTGCGAATTCTACGATGCCCTCAACGAATTTCTTCAGGACAAAGCCACTGACATCGACTCATTTATTGACGAATGGGGAAAATCCATTCACAAGAAGAGCATCCAAGCCAACGAGACCGACGGAATCAGACTCATCAGCATCCATAAAAGCAAGGGATTGGAGTACGAAAACGTCATCATCCCCTACTGCGACTGGAAAAAGGAAAAGCAAAACGAAACCTTCTGGTGCTCCCCGAAAGAGTCCCCTTTCAACGCTCTTCCGCTGGTATCCATCGACTACAATAAAAAGGTAAGGGGCAGCATTTACGAAGATGAATACAACGAGGAACATCTGCAAAAGACAGTAGACGACCTCAATCTTCTGTACGTTGCATTCACCCGCGCAGAAAAAAGACTGTTCGTCATCGGGAAAAAAGGGGACAGCAGCATACGGTCAAAGCTCATAGAAGATGTCGTCACCAAGATGGAACAACAGCTTCCTGGAAGCCGGGTGACAAAAGGTTCTGGCGAGGATCCTTACATATACGAATACGGCAGCATCAGCGACTGCACCGAAAACCATACCAAAAAAGCAAGCAAAAACGTCTTTTTGTCCGATGTGGAGAAAGTCGCCGTACACATTTCTCCTCACACGTCAACCACCCACATCGATTTTCGGCAAAGCAACAAAAGCCAACAATTCGTCTCCGGAGAGGAAGAAGACCAGCAACAGTCATATATCAAGACAGGAAACCTGCTGCACAATCTTTTCGCAAGCATACGGACAACTTCCGATGTTGACAAGGCCCTTGACCAGCTGGAGTCCGACGGAGTACTTTCAGAAGGCGGTCTCAGCCGCCGAAAGATACAAGACTTGCTCAAAAAAAGATTGGAGACCCCGCAGGTGGCCGACTGGTTCTCAGACAGATGGCAGGTGTACAACGAATGTACGATACTGTCCTTCGACGAAGAGACGCATGAAATCGTTGAGCACCGCCCCGACAGGGTCATCACAAACGGACACGAGATGGTCATTATCGATTTCAAGTTCGGCACGTCAAAACCGCAATATCACCAACAAGTAAGACAATACATGGACCTTGTCACCAGCATGGGCGAAAAAAACGTCAAGGGATACTTGTGGTATGTATACACCAATAAAATAGAGGAAGTGAAATAATGAAGGCGCAAACAAAAACGTTTCTGGAATATGTAGCAGAAGACATGATTGCCAAGTGGGGTACGAATCTGTCGCGCACCGCCATTGTTTTCCCCAACAAGCGTGCAGCCCTCTTTCTCAACGAGGCCCTCGTACAGGCTGCCCAAAAGCCGGTATGGAGTCCGACGTATATCACCATCAGCGACCTTTTCCGCCAGCATTCCGCTCTCGAAGTGGCCGATCCGATCAAGCTCATCTGCAATCTACACAAATCGTTCACCCACTGTACCCGCTCCACCGAGACCCTCGACCATTTCTATGCATGGGGACAGTTGCTGCTGGCCGACTTCGATGACATCGACAAGAATATGGCGGATGCCGAGAAGGTATTCAGCAATCTCCGGAATCTTCACGCCTACGACGACACGTCGTACCTCACCGACGAACAAAGGGAACTGTTGCGGCAGTTCTTCAACACTTTCAACGACGGACATGATACCGAGCTGAAACGGCGTTTCGAAGAGTTGTGGAATCATTTCGGCGACATCTATATCCACTACAACACACTGCTTCGCCAGCAAGGTATCACCTATGAGGGTGCCCTCTACCGAGAAGTAGCCACCGATGACGAGCAGACATTTGAGTACGACAGATATATCTTCATCGGTTTCAATATGCTACAGCGCGTAGAACAGAAACTGTTCGAGCGTCTCAAGAAGGATGGCAAAGCCTTTTTCTACTGGGACTTCGACTCCTACTATATGTCTAACGGCAACCGGCCCAACGCCTTGCGCAACGAGGCCGGACACTACATCGCGCAATATCTCAGTGCATTTCCCAATGAGCTTGACAACCACAATGCGGACATATACGCCAATTTTGTAAGGTCTAAAACCATATCTTTCATCAATGCCACGACCGAAAACGTACAGGCCCGGTATGTTGTCCAGTGGCTTGAGGAGGGAGAAAGACTGAAGGCCGGCCGTCATACCGCCATCGTGATGTGCGACGAGAACGTACTCCAGGCCGTGCTGCACAACCTTCCGTCTGAGACTGACAAGGTGAACGTCACGACGGGTTACCCGCTTGGCCAGACACCAGTGGCCTCGCTCATCAACCAACTGCTCGATCTGAGGACCCTTGGCATAAGAAAAAGAGCCGACAAATACAACCTGCACTATGTCAACAAGGTACTGCGGCACCCCTATGCCAAATACCTCTCAGGAAAATCATCAGAACTTCTACAGGAACTCACAGAAAAACGCATCTATTACCCTACACTCGAAAGGCTGGGCATAGACGATGGTCTGAGCAGCCTCTTTGGGTCACTCGGCCGATACGCCTGTGCATCAGACCACACACTCAGCGCCGACATACAGTACAATCTACTGTTGCTCAGATGGATGGCCGACCAGACACAACGAATCGGCATACAAGGGAAAGACGATGCAGATGCTCTCTTCCAAGAATCTGTATTCCGTGCCTACACTATACTCAGCCGTCTGGAAACACTTTCTGCCAATGGAGATATCGATGTAAACATCATCACCCTGCACCGGCTCATCACACAACTCATCGACTCTACCTCCGTACCGTTCCATGGAGAGCCGGCCATCGGCTTGCAGATAATGGGTGTACTCGAGACACGAAACATAGACTTCGACCACTTGTTGCTGCTTTCTTGTACCGAAGGCAATATGCCCAAAGGAGTCAACGACGCATCCTTCATACCCTACTCCCTACGAAAGGCTTACGGTCTGACTACCATCGACAACAAGGTGGCTATCTACTCCTATTATTTTCACCGGCTGCTTCAGCGTGCCAACGACATCACCATTGCCTACTGCGATGTGCAGGCCGAGGGAAAATCGAAAGAGCCCAGCCGTTTCCTTCTACAGCTGCTGGTGGAAAGTCCGCTGAAAATACGGAGGCTTGCCATGCAGACTGGCGACAACACGGTAGTCCGCAACGTACACCCAATAGTGAAAGACGGCCATGTCATGCAGCAAATGCGCAGCATCGAATACCTGTCACCATCAGCCATCAACCGCTACATTGCCTGCCCACTACGTTTTTTCTATCAGCATGTAGCCAAAATCAAGGAACCGGACTGCGGCGATGATATTTCAGACAACCGTATGTTCGGACTCATTTTCCACCGCGCAGCCGAGCTCGCATACCGTCAGGCACTCGCAGACGGCGGCAATGTAAGCCAACAGTACATCGACGCACTGTTACAAGAGAAGGGTGTCATCGACAGAATCGTGGACCAGGCTTTCGATGACGAACTGTTCAAGACAGACGGCAAGAGAACCTCTCGGCCTGAATACAACGGCCTGCAGATCATCAATCGCGAAGTGATCATCAGCTACCTTCGCCAATTGCTCGCCATCGACCGGCAGTTGGCTCCGTTCAGAATATTGGGTCTCGAGATGAAAGTCGACACAACGCTGAACGTCAGCATTCCCGGAAATCAGGCAATTCCTTTACACATCGGGGGTATCATAGACCGACTTGATGCCGTGACCGGCAAAGACGGGAAGACTACCATTCGCGTCATCGACTACAAGACAGGCAGGCCCAAGAAGGCAAACGTGAAATCGGTCGAAGACATATTCTTCCGCACCGAAAAAACAAAGCAGTTGGCTGAATATGCATTCCAGACCATTTTCTACGCCAACATCGTTGACCACTCCTCTACATTGAATGCCGACAAAATGCCGGTCTCGCCCGGTCTGCTCTTCATCAAGCAAAAGGCGACAGACCAATATAGCCCTATATTGAGCATCAACGACTCACCGGTGACAGATGTCAGCCTCTATCAGAAAGAATTCACAGAGCGGCTTCAGCACGTGCTTACCGGCATGTTCGATCCCGAAACGCCCTTCACACCGACAGAAAACCGCAAACAATGTCTCAACGAACACATGGAATGTCCGTTCAGAAAACTCTGCTATCTATAAGTCCGCTCTGATTGACCCGACAAAAGGGGATTTCTCGCTACACAAAAAGCGAAAGAGCCAAGAATGTATTCTCACAGAAACACATCCTTGGCTCTTTCGCCAGTTATCGGTGATTTTGCGATCAGTCGCGCTGGAACAGGTCGCGCGTATAGACCTTCTCTTTCACATCGTCAAGACAAGCGTCATACCGGTTGGCTATGATGGCATGGCTTTGCTGTTTGAAGGCGGCAAGGTCGTTGACCACCTTGCTTCCGAAGAACGTACTTCCATCCTCAAGAGTGGGTTCGTACACTATCACCTCGGCACCTTTTGCCTTGATACGCTTCATGATGCCCTGTATGGCGGACTGACGGAAATTGTCACTATTGCTCTTCATCGTCAGGCGATAAACGCCGACAATACAGTTGTGCTCCTTCTGCACGTCAAAACTGCTGTTCTCGTCATAACCGTAATAGCCGGCCTTTTTCAGTACAGCATCGGCGATATAGTCCTTACGCGTCCGGTTGCTTTCCACAATGGCCTCGATAAGGTTTTCGGGAACGTCACGATAGTTGGCCAACAACTGTTTGGTATCCTTCGGCAGGCAGTATCCTCCATAACCGAACGACGGATTGTTGTAGTGCGTCCCGATACGGGGGTCAAGTCCTACGCCCTGGATAATAGAACGGGAATCAAGTCCTTTGACCTCAGCATATGTGTCCAATTCGTTGAAGTAGCTGACACGCAGCGCCAAGTAGGTGTTTGCAAACAGTTTGACTGCCTCCGCCTCCTTCGCACCCATGTACAAGGTGTCGATATTCTCCTTGAGGGCGCCTTCCTGCAAAAGAGCCGCAAAGGTCTTGGCTGCTTCCTTCAGCATCTCTACATCGGTCACCGACGATATGGCCTTGTTTTCCTCAGCGAACACGTCCTTGTCTATCAGTTTGGGGTAACCTACGATGATACGGCTCGGATAGAGATTGTCATACAAGGCCTTGCTTTCTCTTAAGAATTCAGGAGAAAAGAGCAGATTGAATTTCTTTACGCCCTTTTGGGCATACTTCAGATACAGGCTGCGGGTGTATCCTACAGGAATGGTCGATTTGATGACCATCACCGCATCCGGGTTGACTTCGAGCACAAGGTCTATCACTTCCTCCACGTGCGACGTATCGAAATAGTTCTTGACGGGGTCGTAATTGGTCGGTGCTGCTATCACGACAAAATCTGCATCGGCATAAGCCGTACGTCCGTCAAGCGTAGCCTCCAGCATCAAGGGCTTCTCGGCCAGATACTTTTCTATGTAATCATCCTGGATGGGGGAAATATGGTTGTTCAGTTTTTCTACCTTTTCGGGAATTACGTCGACCGCCTTCACCTGATGGTGTTGCGACAACAAGGTAGCGATACTGAGACCCACATAGCCAGTACCGGCTACGGCAATCTTCAAGTCTTTGAATTCTCTCATAACGAAACTATGGTTCATCTTTTGTTTATGTCGCTAAATTACCATTTTTTCCCGAAAGCGCCAAACGTACAATACGGATATTGGCAAAAATACCTTACCTTTGCAATATAACTGTACGGGACTGCAAGCGAACATTGAAATTCCCGTCATGACAGGACTTTATAATGCGTGTTCTCAGGACACGCCTTCGATCGAGACACAATGGAATACAAACATGCAAAACTGATGTCAGCCATGGTAGAATACGACCATGGTGACGCTCCCCGCATACAACACTTCATCAAGGTGCACGACTTCGCCGCAACGATTGCCCGTCTGGAAAACGTTGACGACGAGACCGCCTTTATTCTTGAAACAGCCGCCATACTCCATGATATAGGCATTCACGCCAGTGAAAAGATATACGGCAATGCCGGAGGGAAGCACCAAGAAGAGCTGGGACCTGCAGAGGCCTTGAGTCTAATGAAAAAAGTGGGAGGATACACAGAAGTCCAAATGGAGCGTGTGTGCTTTCTGATTGGCCACCATCATACCTACAACGGTGTGGAAGGCATAGACTGGCAGATACTTCTTGAGGCAGACTTTTTGGTCAACGCCTTTGAAGACAGCTTGTCCCAAGAGAGCATACTGACTTTCGAGAAGCACGTATTCCGCACACCGTCAGGAAGTCGCTTGCTTCATGAGATGTTCATCAGGTGACGCATAAGTATCGAAAACGGCAAGGGCCTTGTAGCAATCGCACAAGGCCCTTGTTGTAGTCATGAGGCGGACGCCGGAAAGAATACTGGCGTTGCCTTTGACATTACCTGTTGGAGTACATATTCTCGTAGTACTTCTGGTAGTCACCGGAAGTGACATTGTCCATCCAAGCCTGGTGATCGAGATACCAGCGCACGGTTTTCTCTATACCTTCCTCAAACTGCAGACTCGGTTCCCAACCCAGTTCACGCTGCAGTTTGCGTGAGTCGATGGCGTAACGGAGGTCATGTCCCATTCGGTCGGTGACATGAGTGATGAGGGTCTCATCTTCGCCTTCCTTCCGTCCGAGCAGACGATCTACCGTCTTTATGAGTACATGCACGATGTCGATATTCTTCCACTCGTTGAATCCACCGATATTGTACGTATCGGCTGTTTTCCCTTGATGGAAAATCAGATCAATGGCTCTCGCATGGTCCTCCACATACAACCAGTCGCGTACATTGAGTCCTTCGCCGTATACGGGCAATGGTTTGCGGTGACGGATATTGTTGATGAACAACGGGATCAGCTTCTCCGGAAACTGGTACGGACCATAGTTATTGGAGCAGTTGGTCACAATCGTCGGCATACCGTAGGTATCATGGAATGCGCGTACAAAATGGTCGGAGCTGGCCTTCGATGCGGAATAGGGCGAATGGGGATTGTATTTTGTCTCTTCGGTAAAGAATTCAGTACCGTAAGCATGGTGGTGCTCGGAAGATGCCTTGGTCGTAAAGGGAGACTCCAGGCCCTCGGGATGCGTCAGTTGCAAAGCCCCATACACCTCGTCGGTCGAGATGTGGTAGAAGCGTTTGCCTTCATATTTCTCAGGCAGACCTTCCCAATACTCCTTTGCCACTTGCAAAAGGGTGAGCGTACCCATCACGTTGGTATGGGCAAAGGTAAACGGATCCTTTATGGAGCGGTCTACATGGCTTTCGGCTGCCAGATGTATGATACCGTCCACATGGTAATCCTGCATGAGCTTTTGCATCGCAGGGTAATCACAGATGTCACCGCGAACAAAGGTATAATTGTCCTTGTCTTTCACGTCATCCAGATTGGCCAGGTTGCCGGCATAGGTCAGCTTGTCAAGATTGACGATATGGTATTCAGGATACTTGTTTACAAACAAGCGCACGACGTGCGACCCGATAAATCCGGCGCCGCCGGTGATGACGATGCATCTTTTGTATTCTGCCATAATGAAAATATGTATTGAATATGTTTTTGTCGGTGATTGAATACGTATCAGTCCGCTTGACGCTCCAACTGAGCGATACAGGTCTTCAGCGAATCTGTCCAATAGGGTACGGTCATACCAAACGTGCTCTTGATCTTGGTCTTGTCGAGTACAGAAAAGTGCGGACGCTCCACTGGACTGGGGAACTGGTCACTGTAGCACGGGCGAATATCGCAAGTGTTTCCGCTCAGCTCGCAGATGGCCTTTGCAAAGTCATACCAAGAGCATACGCCCTCGTTGGAGAAATGGTAGATACCGGTCTTGTCTGTTTGTCCGGTAGCTATGATATGCGCAATGGCACGGGCCAGATCACCGGCAAAAGTAGGTGTACCCACCTGATCGAATACGACATTGAGAGAGTCGTGCGTAGCCGTCAGCTGGCGCATGGTTTTCACGAAATTCTTGCCCCACTGCGAGTACAGCCATGCCGTCCGGATGATAATAGCCTTGCAACCTGTCGCAAGAATGCTTTTTTCACCGGCCAATTTGGTCTTCCCGTACACGCCGAGCGGACAGGTATCCCAATCCTCTTTGCAGGGTATGTTGCGGTCTCCACGGAAGACGTAGTCAGTAGATATATGTATGAGCGTACCGTTGACCTCAGCGATGGCCTTGGCCAGGTTTCCGGCAGCTATATTGTTGAGCAAGTCAGCCGTCGGTTCATCCGACTCCGCCTTGTCGACATTCGTATACGCTGCGCAGTTCACAATAAGGTCCACACGGTATGTCTTCACCATATTCCGGATATCCTCCAGGTTGGTGATGTCAAGTTTATCGTATCCGTCAGCCACATCCGTGAAGATGAAGCGGTGTTTCCCGGCCATCGCCAACGAGCCGTCAGTGCATTGGGCCGCCAACTGCATCTCATGGCCGAGCTGCCCGTTGGCTCCTGTAACTAAAATATTCATCTGTTTTCGCTTTTTGAGCATCGCCCTTTGACAGGCGCCTGCTGTATGATGCAAAATTACGTTTTTTTCGGGAGATAGACTTCTACACGGCACTGCCAATTTCGTCATACCTTTATAAAATGTTCTAAAAGTTCCGAATTACGCCGACAAATGACTAACTTTGCATTGGCCGAGCCACTTTGACTTTCTTATGAAACAAACGACAGACAAATACAGACTGATGGGTGCCATGGTACGCGGATTCTTCGGAGCCTTCGCAACGGGTATTATAGACTGCCATACGACCGACACCTCCGAGAAAAACGACCCCAAAAACATCAAACGCCTTATGCTCGAGCACTACGAGGAAATATCCGGCGTCTTTCATGACACACTGTTCTACCCTATTGCTGCCATGAATTTCAGTTATGACCAGATTGCCGCTATCGTAAGTGTTGCCGCCGCGCAAAAGCAATCTATGATGGAACTCGTAGAGAAAGCCTGCGCCTCTGCCTCCCTATACCAAGCCATGATAGCGGAATACCGCAAGAATTTCTCCGGACTTCTAGGCGGAAAGTTTGTACCTATAGCCGAGCACCTCTCCAACTACACACGCAACACATCGCCAGAACAAGAGTCAGTCGAAACGAGTCTGGCCATACGTCTCGTGGTACGCACAGTAATGACAGCCTACGCCAAGGGTATAGAGCACGGCGCTACGGGACAAAAGTCATTCCGACAGGCTTCGCTCCTTCATCTCATGCTCGATGCAATGAATGCACTGACGGGCGACACACCGGTACGCTTGGGTGCTGACGACAACATCGGCGAGATGTTCCTTAAGGTGTGCAAGACAGAAGCCAACGTCAAGACTCTCGCAGACGAAATGGACAACGCCTACGAGGAACTGGCACAGGCCGACAGGCAAGAAACTCCAACGGCATAATGCCGGCCGCATATCTCCGTAAATACCTTATTACAACATATGAAATCAGACATAGAAATCGCACGCAGCATAAAGCTTGCTGAAATCCAGGAAGTAGCTGACAAATTCGGAATTCCGTCAAAAGAGATCGAAAACTACGGCCACTACATCGCCAAAGTACCCGTACGCCTCATCGACGAGGAGAAGGTGAAGAAGAGCAACCTCATATTGGTGACTGCCATCACGCCGACCAAGGCCGGTATCGGCAAGACCACAGTATCCATCGGTCTGGCCCTCGGCCTCAACCGCATCGGAAAGAAAGCCATCTGTGCGCTACGCGAACCCTCGCTCGGCCCGTGCTTCGGCATGAAAGGCGGAGCGGCCGGCGGCGGCTATACCCAAGTGTTGCCGATGGAGAAGATCAACCTGCACTTCACCGGCGATTTCCACGCCATCACCTCAGCCCACAATATGATTACGGCGCTCCTCGACAACTATATGTACCAAAACAAGGACAAGGGATTTGCGCTGAAGGAAGTGTTGTGGAACCGTGTGCTCGACGTCAACGACCGCGGTCTGCGCGACATCGTGACCGGTATGGGCGGTAAAGCCAACGGCATCGTGCGCGAATCGGGATTCGACATCACACCGGCCTCCGAGATCATGGCCATTCTGTGTCTGGCCACTGACGAGGACGACCTGCGCCGCCGCATCGAGAATATTCTGCTCGGATTCACCATAGAAGGCAAGCCTTTCACGGTCAAGGATCTTGGCATCGCCGGTTCCATCACCGTTCTGCTGCGCGACGCCCTCTCTCCCAACCTTGTACAGACCACCGAGCACACGCCCGCATTCGTACACGGCGGACCGTTTGCCAACATAGCACACGGCTGCAACTCTATTCTGGCGACCAAGATGGCCATGACCTTCGGCGACTATGTCATCACCGAGGCAGGCTTCGGCGCTGACCTCGGCGCAGAGAAATTCTACGACGTAAAATGCCGCAAGAGCGGACTGCAGCCCAAGCTCACCGTCATCGTCGCCACTGCACAGGCCCTGAAGATGCACGGCGGCGTCGAGGTAGACAAAATCAAGGAACCCAACGAGGAAGGACTGACAAAAGGCCTTGCCAATCTCGACAAACACATCCACAACCTCCAGAGCTTCGGCCAGACCGTAGTCGTTGCCTTCAACAGGTTTGCAGAAGATACCGACGCCGAGATAGCACTCGTCGAAGCCCACTGCCAATCGCTCGGCGTAGGGTTTGCCGTCAACAGTGCCTATGCCAAAGGCAGCGAGGGAGCAGAAGAATTGGCTCGTCTCGTCACCGAAACCATCGAGAAGCATCCTTCCGCCCCCGTGCAGTACGCCTACGAGGACACCGACAGTGTCGTGGAAAAGGTAGAGAAGGTGGCCAAAAACATCTACGGCGCAGCCAAAGTCACCTTCGCCGCAGCAGCCAAGAAGAAGCTGCAGATGATCAGCGATCTCGGCATCGGCCACTTCCCCATCTGCATCGCCAAAACGCAGTACTCCTTCTCGACGGATGCCAAACTGTATGGGGCCGTTTCTGGATTTGAGGTCAACGTACGCGACATCGTCCTGAATACCGGTGCCGAAATGATTGTCATCATTGCCGGAAACATCATGCGCATGCCTGGATTGCCCAAAGACCCGCAAGCCAACCATATAGATATCATCAACGGAGAAATAGAAGGCCTGTCATAAGTAGCTGTCAGCCTTCTGCGACTATCGCATACACCACAATAAGGGTTGTGTCAGACATACAATGACACAACCCTTTTTCATTGGTACATGGGCCATTATCATTATCAGAAGACACGCACAAGGCAACATCAAGATAATGACTTTCTGCACCTAAACACACAGCAAAGCAAAGCAAGTTGCTATATTTACATCCATTTTATGAGATTTATGTTTTGTTATGTAAATTAAAAACAATAACTTTGCAAAAGTTTTCTTACCGTTTTCAGGAATACGACTATAAGAGAGAGACATAATAAGAAAGCACACCCCACAAAGAGAGACAGATAAAGACAGAATATGAGAATTAAGGTTATGACAGTCTCCCTGCTGCTCGCAGCATCGGGACAACTGATGGCACAACAACCTGCGACAGTAGGCGGACAGGTTCTCGACGAGAGCGGCGAACCGGTGATGGGTGCCCAAATCACGGTAAAAGGGACAAAGACCGGTACCGTGACTGACATGGACGGCAAATTCAGTTTGCCAAGTACGACGAAGGGCCAGATGATTGTGATCAACTATCTCGGTATGGAATCGCAGACCGTAAAAGCCCAGCCCGGCATGAAGGTAAGCCTCCGCTCCAAAGACAGCCTGCTCGACGAGGTCATTGTCGTAGCATACGGCGAGCAGAAGAAGTCCTCGTTTACGGGTTCTGCAGGTATCGTTGACAGCAAAGCCATAGAGAAGCGACAGGTAAACAACGTGATGGATGCCCTCCAGGGCAATGTCGCCGGCTTGCAGTCGTACTCAACCTCCGGTTCTCCCGATGCCAATCCCGAATTCCGCATCCGCGGTATCAGTTCGCTCAACGCCGGCAACGACCCGCTCATCGTGCTCGACGGCGTACCTTACGACGGTCTGTGGAACAGCATCAACCCCAACGATGTGGCCAGCATCACGGTACTCAAAGACGCCGCGAGCAATGCACTCTACGGCGCGCGCGGCGCCAACGGCGTCATCATCATCACCACCAAGAAAGGCAGCCAGGGCAAGACCAATATCACATTTGACGCGAAACTGGGATGGAGCAGCCGCAGTTCCAAGCGCTACGAGACCATCGACAACCCGGCCGAATACCTTGAGACCTACTACAAAGCCCACTACAACTATAATATAGCCAACGGCCAGAGTCCCTATACGGCGCACGTGAATGCCAACAATACGCTTTACAAGTCGTCAGGCGACGGCGGCCTGACCTACATTCCCTACTCCGTACCCGAAGGGCAATACCTCATCGGCGACAACGGCAAGCTCAATCCCAATGCGACACTCGGCAACCGCATCTACAACAACGGGCAGATATACACCATCTACCCAGACGACTGGATCGACGAGACCTACCGCACGGCCCTCAGACAGGAATACAATCTGAGCATCAACGGCGGAGGCAAGCAAGGACAGTTTTATGCCTCGCTGGGTTATCTCAACAATGACGGTATCGTGATCGGCTCCGACTACGAGCGCTATACCGCCCGCATGAAGGCCAACTACCAAGCCACGAAATGGCTCAACGTAGGCGGAAACATCAACTTCGCACACACCAACACCAACAATGCCGACGAGGACGACACCAGCGGTTCAAGCATATTCTACCAGGCAAGCCTTATGGGCCCCATCTACCCCGTGTACCTGCGCGACGGTGACGGCAACATCCTCACCAACGAGTACGGCAAGATCGGTGACTACGGCGACGGCGTGTATTTGGGCTCTTCCTACATCCGCCCCTACGAAAAGCAGGTAAACGGCATCACCGACGCCGGCCTCAATACCCACAATACCACGTCAAACACGTTCACGCTCAACGGCTTTGCAGACATCGACATTCTTGACGGACTGAAAGCCACCCTCAACGGAAGCGTTTACAGCAGCAGCAACCGCATGACCCAGACGATCAACCCCTTCTACGGATACGGCTACATGAGCTACCCCTCGGGCTACGTCTACAAATACAACTACAATTACTATTCGGTCAACTTCCAGGAACTGCTGAAGTACAACAAGAGTTTCGGCAAGCACAACGTATCCTTGCTTGCCGGCCACGAGAACTACTCACACACCTACGACTACATGACGGGCGACCGCAAGAACATGTTTTCCTACTTCGGAAACCAGGAGCTCAACGGCGCCACCACCTATATCAGCAACGGATCGTACAAGAGCCAATACCAGACTGAAGGATGGTTATTCCGCGGCCTCTACGACTACGACGGCAAATACTTCGGCCAAGTCTCCTACCGGCGCGACGCTTCGTCGCGTTTCCATCCCGACCACCGCTGGGGCAATTTCTACTCCTTCGGCGGAGCATGGATCCTTTCCAAAGAAGACTGGATGAAAGACATCACATGGCTCAATCTTCTCAAGCTGAAGGCCTCCTTCGGACAAAACGGCAACGACAACATCAGCGATTTCCTCTACACCGACACCTATACCATACAGAAAGGCGACGGCAGCGAGATCGGCCTGATACTGAGCAATGTGGGCAACGAGAACATCACGTGGGAGACGGTAAGCAACGTCAATGCCGGATTTGAGTTCGAGCTGTTCGGCAGCCGTCTGCGCGGCGGCATCGACTATTTCTACCGCAAGACCACCGACATGCTCTGCACCGTACGCGTACCGCTCTCGCAAGGCTACGCCGGATACTCCAGCAACGTGGGCGACATGGTCAACAAGGGTGTGGAAATCGAGCTTGAAGGCGACGCCGTCTCGACCAAAGACATCAAGTGGACCATCGGAGCCAACCTCACCGCCTACAAGAACAAGATCACCCGCCTCAACGAGGACAACCGCTACAACACGCTCGACGGCGGACATCCGGGCTACACCAGCGGTTCCTACTACTACGGCGAAGGCCTGCCCATGTACACCTGGCGACTGATAAAATATGCAGGCGTGGCTGACGACGGACAGTCGATGTGGTACATCCACGACGCCGACGGCAACCTCACCACCACCAAGAATCCGACTGACATCTCCAAAGACGAGGACTACTACAACTGCGGCACTGCACTGCCCGACTTCTACGGAGGCTTCAACACGACGCTGTCCGCCTACGGTTTTGACTTCAACATCGCCTTCGCCTACTCCGTCGGCGGCAAGGCCATGGACTGGACCTACATGAGCCTCATGGCCAATCCTACCGCCGGCTCTACCGGAAAGGCCCTGCACAAAGACCTGCTCAATGCGTGGAGCACAAGCAATCCCGGATCAAACGTCCCGCGTCTGCAGTACGACGATACCTATTCGGCCGCCACGTCAGACCGGTTCCTAACCGATGCCAGCTGGCTGGCTCTGCAAAACGTATCTTTGGGCTACACCTTCCCCAATAACTGGATCTCACATCTCGGACTGTCAAGCATACGGCTCTATGTGTCGGGCGAGAACCTCACCTATTGGAGCAAGCGCAAGGGCTTCGACCCCCGCGTCAGCTACGCAGGCTCGGTGAGCAACATCAGCTATGCCCCGGCCCGCACTGTCACAGCGGGACTTACCGTACAATTCTAAACAGCGAATACGATTATGAAAACATTCTTCAAGAAAACATATCTTCTTCCTGTAGCAGCGCTCACACTCACAATGGGCAGCTGCATGGACAATCTGGAGCCGCAAAGCTCCATTGCCTCCACCAGCCAAATCAGCCAGGACAGCGAAGCGTTCAGCAAACTGATCACTGGCCTGAAGGCAAAAATGATACAGACCGACACCTACGGCGGTACCAGCAGCGACTATGTAGGGTCGTGGACTGAGGCCGTGGCCGACTGGGGCTACCCCAACTACATGCTCATGCGCGACGTCTGCCTCGACGGCATGCCGACCACAGGCACTGACTTCAACTATCAGTACGCCACCGAAGCCTGCACCAACCTGGCGACTTACGGCGGATACCCGTACTACTACTATTACAGCTTCATCAACAACTGCAACCGTATATTGGCCGCACGCCAGGAGGCCACATCGCCCGCGAGCATCTGCCAGCAGCTGGCCATCGCCCGCACATACAGGGCACTGTGCTATCTGCACCTCAGCATGATGTACGAGTACTACAAGACCGGCATCGACGGGCTCGACCAAAAGGCCCAGTCCAACGGCGTGATGGGACTGACCGTCCCGCTCGTCACAGAGAAGACCACCAACGATGAAGCCAAAAACAATCCCCGCGCACCCTTCTACACCATGTACCGCTTCATCTACAACGACCTCGCCACGGCCGAAGCCAACATCAGCGACTACGACCGCAGCGACAAAAACGACATCAACATCGATGTCGTCAACGTGCTGATGGCCCGCTTCTGGATGATACTCGGTTCGCGGTTCAGCCTCCACGCCGACGACCTTGCGGCCCAACTGAGCCATGAGTCCGACGCTGACGGCTACAAGGCACTGGGCATCACCACTGCCAACGACTGTTTCCGCAAGGCGTCTGCCTACGCCGACAAAGTGATCGGCGCCGGATACTCCCCCACCACCCAGAGCCAGTGGCAGGACACCAAGACCGGCTTCAACACCGCCAACCAAGCTTGGATATGGGACATCAAATACGGTTCGACCGAAAACACGCCGCGCTACTGGATGACCCTCACCGGCAATTACGCCGTAGAGCCAGCATGGGCATTCCCCGCATACACGAAAGAATACCGCTGCATCAGCAGCGCCCTCTTCGACAAGATGGGCGACGACGACTTCCGCAAGACCTCATGGGTGGCACCCGAAGATGCCGGGGCACACACCGTCCCCGCCAAATACAACACCCAGCTCAAGGACTCCACAGCGGTCACTGCCGCCAACAACACGAGCTGGCACCGTCTGCCTGCCTACGCCTCACTGAAGTTCCGTGCGGCCGGCGGCAATATGGACGCCGAGGAGGAAGGGCTTCTTGTAGAGATACCGCTGATGCGCGTCGAGGAGATGTACTTCATCAAGGCCGAGGCGGCTCTCCACACCCAGGGTCTCGCAGCTGCCAAGCAGATGCTCGAGGATTTCATCAACTCCTACCGCTACACCAAGAGCACCTACAAGTGCAAGGCGACAAGCACCGACGAATTCATCGCCGAGCTGATCGCCCAGAAATACATAGAGTTCTGGGGCGAGGACGTCATGTTCGACGACTACAAGCGCCTGGGCCTCAAGATCGACCGCACCTATGAAGGGAGCAACTACCTCTCCTCCTACAAGTACAGCTCGAAGGGCGGAGGATACGTTGCCCCGTGGCTCAACTTCTACATACCCGAAGCAGAACGCAGTTTCAACCAAGGCATTGCCATGAACCCCGATGCCACCTCCTATGCGAAACAGTACTGTAAATAATACCAAACGACTATGAAAAAGACCATAGAATACCTGTCCATCCTGTTGTTGGCCGCACTCTGCCTGGCCTCATGCGCCGACAGTGCCGACACAGACTATACCCCCGGACAGCCCACAGCCGACGGCTGCATGAAAGTATACTTCGACAGCAGCAATCCCGAAGATTTCATCAACGAACCGGGCACGGCTACAAGCATTGACGTATATATATCGCGTATAGACACCGCCCAAGCCGCAGAGATACCGGTGGTATGCAAGAGTGCCGACGCAGGACTCACCATACCGTCGTCCGTCAAGTTCGGTGCCGGGCAGAAGACCGCCACGCTCACCATCACCTTCGGCGCGCTCGAAGCATCGAAGAAGTACAATTTCTCCCTCGCGCTTCCCGACGAGTATGTAGACCACTACTCCAAACTTGACGGCGCGTCCTCCTACAGTTCCTACGTGATGGATGCCGCATGGGTAGACTACATACCCAATGACACCATATATGTCACCTCGTCGGGCAACACCTACGAGTGGATCGTACCCCTGCAGCGTCTGGGCCAGACCGGGCGCTACCGCGTACAGGACTTCCTCGGTTCGGGACTCGCCTTCACCTTCACCGTCGGCGATGCGGCCACGGTGTCGGGCTACAACAAGATAGAGCCGACCGGCAACTACTACAACTTTGCCGATACCGACTACGGTGTCACCGGCTTCTACCTTTGGGATACGGCCGGCGACAAGATGGCGGAGTTTGCCCTCGGCAGCAAGACCGTCACCGAGATGGCCTTCATGAGGCAGTACGGCACCACCGACTACAGTTACATCTCATTCAAGAAAGGATTTGCCCAGATCGGCACATGGTATACCACCTACGCCGACGGCACCTACGAGTATTACAACTATGTGTACATGTATTTCCAACCGCAAAAGTAAGACCGCTATGAAAAGACTATATTATCTGTTACTGTCCATGGCCGCCGTCTGCATGACGCTCTCCTCCTGCAGCGACGATACGGTGGCCAAGACACCGCTTCAGGCTCCCGTTGTCAGCGAAGGCGCCAAGACGGTAAGCACCATCGCCTTCAGCTGGGCCCCGGTAGAGGGCGCATCGCAGTATGCCTACGAACTGTACGACGCCGACGACAAGCAGGTGTCGGGATACGGCGGCGTCACCACCGCCACTTCATATATCGCCACAGGACTGAAGCACAACACAGCCTACACCCTCAAGGTCTGGGCCTACTCGCCGATCGACGGCAACCGCACGACATCGCCCGTGGCTACGCTCACGGCTACGACCAATGCGCCGCAGCCGCTGGGCAAGCCGCAGGAAGCCGAGACCAGCATCAACGGTTCGTCAGTGACCGTCACATGGCCCCAAGTCGACCACGCCACGGCCTATACCTACACGCTCACCAGCGGCGGCGAGACCATTGACTCGGGTGCAGCATCGGGCAACAGCGTGACCTTCGGCAACCTTGCAGTGGGCGACTACACGCTGACCCTCATCGCCACAAGCAGCGACGAGAACTACTCCGACTCCGAGCCCTTCTCCGTCACCTTCAGCGTAGAGAAGAAGAAGCTCGAACAGTGGCGGGCTACCGGCACCTACCACTCGGCCGCACTCGACAAGGACTTCACGGCCGATATCGTATCCTACGACGACGGCAGCTACACGATAGAGAAGCCGTTCGGGGAAGAGGGCTACAACATCAGCTTCAGCGTAGACGCAACCACCGGCATCCTCGTGCCGCAGGATGCATACACCGACAGTGACGGATGGACCTACTTCTACCCCAGCAGCCAGTACTATACCGCCTCCTACCTCGGCGACGCGACCTACTCCAACTTCGAGGGCGACAAGAGCAAGGGCGAACTGTGGTTCGGCACCTATCTCTACGAGATGAGCGGTACGTCTGTCGGCGAATGGGGCTACGACACGTTCACGTGGGAAAGTACCGCACTGACCATCGGCGACATCTGCGGTACATACAGCGCCCATGTGACGGGCTATGACTATTTCGACTTCACTTCATGGGCCACCATCGACCGCACCGACGAGGTCACCGTCACCGACAACGGCGACGGCACGGTCAACATCTACAACTTCTACGACTGGCAGGACAACTTCACGGCCACGGTCGACCTTGAAGCCGGTACGCTGACCATCAGCCCCACCCAGAACTGGGGCGGCTACTATACCTTCGCCGATGCCGACGACGAGACGGCCGCCGTGACAGGCACTGTCAACAGCGACAAGACCATCACCTTCAGCAATTTCGGAGCATGGTACGGCGGGTTCAGTTACATCTACACCGGCATGCAATGTGTGATGACCAAAAAGTCGGAATAGCAAAAGACTGACAGAAAAGCAACAATAAAGGCGGGTTCACCATACGGACCCGCCTTTATTGTTTCATCCGCCACAGGAAATGGCCTATGCGGAAAAAAGGTTCGCTCAAGGCCTCATCCGGATAGTAGGCCAGCAGCCGGGCGTCACGGAAGAGGCGCTGCAGATTGTGGCCGACCGCACCGTGGCCGAAACGGTAACGGGTCTCGTACTGTCCGAAGTTGCCTCCGCACACGATGTCCTCAAGCAGCAGCCGACCGCGCCGGGCATCCGGAGGGGCTGGCATGCGGTCGTCCGGCATCGCCAGCACCTCACGGAGCACATACATCATGGCCCCGGCAAACTGCCACAGGCCCAGCCGCCGCAGGTCACGCTGCAGAGCGGCCTTTTCTTCGGCCGTGCACGACCATCCGGACAGTACGTGGTAGTAGTCGAGCACCTGCCGCAGTCCCACGCCCTCGAAGAAATAGTGGTGATAGAGATGGAACAGCTGGTACACGGCATTGAACGCCGCAGTGGGCGCTGCCACCCGTCCGGCGTCAGCGGAGGCCAACGTCAACAGATTGGCGCACTGGGCCGAAACGTTCTCCTGCAGCCAGTGCTGCATACGGCGGTTGTGCAGCGGATTGGACATGATGGCCGGTGTGGTGTGCAGCTCCACGGCGACGCCGTTCACGGTCAGTTCGATATGGTTGAGGCTTTCCTCCCCCACCCTTCCGTTGAGCTCAGAGAGTTTTGCGGCAAGCATGCGTATGTCCGCCCGCGACGCATCGACCCACACGTCCACGTCGCCCGGCGTGCGGGCCGACGGGTTGGGGTAAAGTACGGCATTGCCTTGCCCCTTGAGTATGCAGCACGGCATCCCGGCCTCCGTCACCCGGCGGTAGACGTAGGCGGTGGCCTTGTCGAGCACGCGGTTGCGCTTCTTGAGACTTTCGCTCACGCCGAGCCACCTCATGAGCAACGGCAACGGTGGGGCGATGCCTTTGGCAAGGCGCTGCACGCCGTCGAACACGATGCCGGAGATGGTCTGCTCGCCGGCAAACTTGTAGAAGGCCGCCCAGTCGAACTGGCGCAAAGCGCTTCCGTCAAGAAACTCCTTGCCCTCGTAGAGTCCCAACGAGAACTGTATGAAGCGAAAATAGAGGTCGTTCATCTTCTTCTATATTTAGGCGGGTTCCCTGAAGACGTCCTTTGGCATACAAGGGACTACTCGTGTACAAAGATATTCCAAAGAAACAAGGCGTTGCCGATGATGTAGCGGCGCCACATGCGCTTGGGTTCTTTGAGCAGGCGGTATAGCCACTCCAGACCGTGGCGCTGCCACCATTGCGGTGCGCGCTCCACTGTGCCGGCAAAGAAGTCGAACACGGCTCCGACAGTGCCTACATGACAGTCGACATCGAGTTCCGCCCAATGGGCATACGTCCACTTCTCCTGCTTGGGCGCCGTCATGCCTATCCAGAGCAGGTCGGGCCGGGCGGCGTTGACGGCAGCGACAATGGCGCGGCTGTCGTCGTCGGAAAATTCGGGTTTGTAGGGCGGCGAATAGGTCAGCACACGCAGACGGGGATAGACCGCGGCAGCCCGCTCCACGATGAGCCGAAGCACCCGCTCGCTGCTGCCCACGAACATCACCGTGCCGCCCTTCCGGTCGAGCCGCTCCATCTCGTACTCGAAAAGGTCCCAACCGGCAATGCGCTCCTGGGGCCGGCTCTTGGCCCCTATCCACCGGCATGCCTTGACGATGCTCACTCCGTCGGGGATGAGCACGTCGCCACAGGTCAGCGCCTCGGCAAAGAGGGAGTCGCGGCGGGCCGTGTTGTACGAATGGGCGTTGATGGTGTTGATCAGCAGCTTGCCCTCGGGCAAAGTGGCGAGCGCGGCCCGGCTGCCCAATATATTCAAGTCTTTCAGTCTAAACATCTTGTCGATTATAGGAGGGTATAGGTTTTGGCGCTGCGCCGGGCAGCCCCAAGAGGTGCCAGTAGTACCCGTTCTGGTTCTTGCTTGCCTCCGCGGCCTTGCGGTAGTTGAGTTTATGGATGCTCACATGTGCCACGAGATCATCCCATTTCTCCGCATTGTAGTCCTTGGCCAGCGCACGGCCGAGCAGGAGACTGTGGAAACTGTTCTCGCGGGGCATGCGCGCGGCCACTTCGGGAAACCGGCGGAGCGACAGGCCCATGAACAGATGTATGATATAGTAGTCTACCAGACAGTCATAGTCCCGCCAATAGGCCAGGAGCATGTCGAGCACGGCGGCCACATTCCGTTGTCCGGGCACGGCGGCCACAAACCATGTGGACAGGCCGGCGGGCTGTGCCGCGCCCTTGCGGAAATAGCGGAACAGGGTCAGTTCGCCCTGCATGATGCGTTGCCAGCGGACCTCCAGATGCCCGTTGCCGAAGCCCGAGCAGTAGACAGTGGCGTCCATCCATATGCCGCCATACTTCTTCAGCACGGCCAGGCGCAGCAGATCGCTGAACGAAGCCGGAGGTATGCGCCCCCGGCTGTACTTGCGGACGATATCCTCGGGCAAGTCTACCCATTGCCGGTAATTGTCCATGTCGAGCACGCGCATATCGTATCCGGGCAAGTGCCTCCGTTGCGACTCAAGGCAGGCCTTGACCATATCGGGTGCACGGTCGATGCCCTGAAGCCATGCCGACCAGATGATCTTGGGTACTTCACCGGACATGGTGCTCCCCTGGTCCGGACACCCGGCACTGTCGGCATAACGGTCCATAATATGACGGTAACGGCGCGTCAGCACATCGTCGACTTTCCGCGTGACGGAGGGATAGACCTCCTTCGGCGATCTGCCGCTTAGGATGCAGCGCACAAGGGCCACGACAGCCGTTCCCAGCACGCCCATACGGGCATACCGGAAGACAAGGCGCCAACCGCCGAACTGACGGAAGCGGACGAGCAATCGGTCAAAGTCCTTCACGAGTCTATCGATTATATGTGTGCGTCACCTTGTAGACAGGACAAAGATACGTATTTTCTTCCGGTTATGCACAACAACGGCCTGCATTTTTGGGGATACGCGCGCAGCGTGTATGGCTGCTGCAGTCCGCCGTTCACCTGTGGGCCGGGACATTGCACCGTCGGCCGGGTGACGGTGCCGTCGGCCGTCGGCGGCAGATGGACAAGGAAAAGTTTGCTGCTTTGCCCAAGAAACCGTATATTTGCCACACCTACAAACAACTTAGCAATATGATGCCCAAAAGCCCTTCTTCCACCATACCGTATGCGTACGCGGCCTGCCAGCACACCGACTGCCCCATGTCGGGCAATTGTCTGAGGCAGGTGGCCTACAAGGAGTTGATATCTACGAGCGACCGCTTCTGCATCGTCAACCCTTCACAGTGCAGCAAGGACGCCTCCTGCCGCCACTACCGCAGCAGCGCCCCCGTGCGCTATGCCCGCGGATTCAAGGGCATGCAGAAGCGGATGTATCCCGAACAGTACGCAACGTTCATGCAGATACTGGTCGGCCGCTTCTCGCGCACCACCTTTTTCGAGCGGCGGCGCGGCGAAAGGCCGATGCCGCCCGAGGAGCAGGCCATCGTACAGGATGCGCTGCGCATGGCGGGAGTCACCGCACCGATGGACTTTGACGCCTACGAGGAGGCCATAGACTGGAGCGACTGACCCCGACGGGCGGCCGCTCTCTCTGCAGCTGAGATACGCCAGCGCAACGGCAGAGACACGCCAGCGCAACGGCCGGACAGAGGCGTGCGGACAGTACGGGGCCGCAAAAACTCGAGTACGGGGCCCGCGTACTCGAGTACGCGATACTGCGTACTGGCTGCGTACTGAATCATGACGGCCGTAGAACATCAATGGCGGACTGCGCAGAGTACATCTGCGCGGTCCGCCATTGGCATCTTTGGCGACGGCCGGGGGCACTACCAGCCGGGGTTCTGCTTGTTGTTCTTGTTGAGATTGAGCTCGTTGGTGGGTACGGGAAAGAGGTAATGCTTCTTGTCGTACTTGCGCGTCTTGCTGCAGACCACAATATAATGGTCGGCATTGACGCTGACCGACACGTCCTTGATGCCGGACAGGTTGGCGCCGAGGTTGATGTTGGGGTAGCGCGTGGTGTCGAGTTTGTCGAGCTGGTGCCACCGCACAAGATCCCAGTAGCGGTACCAGTTGTCGGCGATCAGTTCGCAGCGGCGCGAGCGGCGTATCTCCCACAGCAGGTCGCAGACACCCATATTGTTGGCCGGGTCGGCAGCGGGATGCAGCGTCATGGCGGGAAGGCCGGCGCGGGCCTGCAGCAGATTGACGGAGCGGTCGAGGTCGGCTTGCGTGGCCGTACCCAGTTCGGCCTTGGCTTCGGCATAGTTGAGCAGCACCACGGCATACCAGTAGAGCGGTGCGTCAGTGTAGTTGGTATAGGTATAGGTGCGGTAATACTTGTCGAGGGTGAGGTTGTCGTACTTGCGTATGGTGTAGCCTGTAGAGGAGGTCATGAGGTCGGCCTCGGCTACGCCCTCGTCATTGACACGGGCCCAGCTGTGGCCCTTGAAACTGACGATAGAGTCGACGGTCAGCCCAAGGCGCTTGTCGCGCACGGCCAGCACGCGGGCGATGGAGCAGTGGCCCTTGGCATTGACGGTGGAGCGGTCGTCCCTGTCGAGCGTGGTGGTGGCCAGCGGGCGGCCGTCGGCGAAGAGATAGGCGTCAAACGCATCCTTGGTGATGCCGTACTGCTCGGCCGACCCGCTGGTCCATGCGATGAGGCAGTGCATCACAAGATCCTTGCCGTAGTTGCGGTAGAATATGGTCTCAGTGCCGCTGCCCAGGTCGACCGAATGGTACACGTCGCCATACTGCGGGGTAAGCCGGTAACAGCCCGACGTGATGAGGGCATCGGCCGCACTGGCGCTGGCCTCAAGGTAGGATGCGGCACGGGCGGCATCGGGGGCGAGGCCGTTGTCGGCCTGCGTGCGGTATTTGGCAAAGGTGCCCTCGTACAGGCACACGTCGCTCTTCATGGCCAGGGCCATGTGCTTGCTCCACTTGGTCTTGTCGGTCACGACAGGCAGATGGGCCACAGCATAGTCGAGATCGTTGCGCACGGAGTCCATCACGATGTCGCGGGAGGTGCGCTCGCCGTATACGTGTCCGTCGTTCACGTCGGTGATGACCCCGGAGAGCCACTCCACGTCGCCGTACTCGCGCACCAGCTGGTAGTACTGCCAGGCACGGTTGAGCCGGGCTACGGCCACGTAGTAGGCCTTCTGGCTTGCCGTCATCGAGGAGCGGGCGACATTCTGTATGACATAGTTGGCACGGCGTACCTCGCGGAACCCGTCAGTCCAGTAGGCCGATGTGCTGGGGACGGCTGTGAACAGCCAGTCGTCGAAGCCGGAGTTGCCCTGGTCGTCGCCGAGCGTCTTGAAATAGTACCAGCCGAACGCGCCGCTCTGACTGTAGCCGACATAGTCGTCGTAAAACTTGTTGGTATAGGCCTCTACCGCATTGGCATTGCTCCAGAAGGCTGTATTGTCGGTGAAAACGTCGCGCGGCGACTTGTCGAGCATGTCGTTGCATCCGGCCAGCGACACGGCCAGCGACACGGCGGTCAATATATTCTTGATACGCATGGTGTACTTTGTTGTTGTTGGGGATCAGAAGTATACTTGGAACCCTACGGCCCACGAGCGGGTGACGGGATAGGTGCGGCCCCATGTACCATAGCCGTAGGTGCCCGAGGGGCCGTCGTTCATTTCCGGATCGATGGGCAGATTCTTGGCTCCGTTGTGCAGCAGGCAGAGGTTGTTGACGCTGGCATAGAAGCGCACCTTCTGCATGTATGCCTTGCGTGTAAGGCTTTCGGGGAGCGTATAGCCGAGGGTGATGTTCTTCAGGCGCAGGTAGGAAAGGTCTACAAGATAGCGTGTCTGCGGATAGTAGTTGTGGCACCCGCCGATGGGGGCAAGGGCGGCCACATTGCCGGCGTACTCGTTGCCGGGGTAGAGGCACGGATAGGCATTGGCCTCGGAGATGTTCACCACGCCATGGTCGGGGTCGTAGACATTGTAGCTCGTCTGGTTGGAGTAGATGGCGAGGTCGGGCTCGCGCATCTCGGGGAAGGCAAACGACGACTGCGTCCACATGCTGCGCTTGCCTACGCCCTGGAAGAACAGGTCGATGTCGAAACCGCGGTACGATCCGCCGATACGGAAACTGTACTCGTAGCGGGGCATGGTATTGCCGATGACCTTCAGGTCGCCGTGGTTGGCAAGCGTACCGTCGCCGCCGTCGATCTTGCCGTCGCCGTTGAGGTCCTTGAACTTGACGTCGCCCGGGCCGTAGACGAAGTTGTCGGTCTGTATGCCGGTCTGGTCGGCCACGCCGTCCTTGTATATCCATGACCCGTCGGCGTTCTTGCCGGCGAAGTCGTTCTCGGTGAAGTAGCGTTCAGTCTCGAAACCCCAGATGTCGCCCCACGTCTCGCCCTCGTAGGCATAGGTCAGGGCGTTGGCATAGGAATCGATGCCGGCCGTATGGCCGATGATCTTTGCGGAGTTGTTCCACTTGGTGATCTTCGACTTGGCGTCGCCGATGCTGAACGTGGCATACAGTTCGAGGTTCTTGCCGAAGTGCCGGTGCCAGTTGACGGTCAGCTCCCATCCCCGCGTGCGCAGTTGTCCGGCATTGGTGTACGGGGCCGATGCGCCTACCGCACTGGGAAGGGCCATGCCCGGGGCAAGCATGTTGTTGGTGAGCCGCTGGTACCAGTCGAAGCCGACGGTCAGTTCGTCGTGGAGAAATCCGAGGTCGATGCCGACGTCGGCCGTCTCGATGCGCTCCCAAGTCAGCGACGGGCTGACCCATGTGGGCATGTCAAACTGATTGACGCGTGCATTGCTGCCGTCGAGCCAGGTGACACTGCCCGTCGCTATCTGCGAGATGGTGGAGAGGAACATGTTGTCGCCGACAGCCTCGTTGCCGATCTCGCCGTAGGAGAAGCGCAGCTTGCCGTTGCTCACATAGTCGTGCAGACGGTCCCAGTATGTCTCGCCGGTGAAACGGTAGCCTACGGAGAAGGAGGGGAAGAAGGCCCACTTGTGTCCGGCGGGGAAACGCGAGCTGCCGTCGTAGCGTCCGTTGAGCTCCACAAGGTAGATGCCCTTGTAGTCGTAGTTGATGCGGCCGAAGTAGCCTGCCGTAGCCCGGTCGCCGGTGGAAGATCCGATCATGGCCTCGGTCATGCTGCCGTAGGCCAGGTTGAGCTCGGGATAGTTCTCGTCGTAGAGTTGGGTACGGGTGGCCGTGAAGTAGTCTGAGGAATAGTTCTCGCCGTTGACACCGGCCATGACGTTGAGGTTGTGCGCACTGCGCCAAGAATGGCTGTAGGAGAGATAGGCATTGGCTATCCAGCGGTTGGCCTTGGTATTGTAGCGTGTGGCCTGCGTGGAGGAAGGTTGCACGATATATACGGGCGTGGTGCCGTTCCAGTTCATGCCGTACACGCTATGGCTGCCCGACTTGTAGTTGGTATTGTCTATTTGGTAGGTGAAGTCGGCATTGAGCGTCAGGTCGCGCGTGATATGGGCAATGCCATAGACATTCATGCGCAGCATGTCGTGTACCGTAGATGAGCGCGCCGCCTGCTTCTGTATGGCCAGCAGACGGTAGTCGGTAGCGGTACCGTCGTCGCCCACGATATATCCCGAAGGCACGAAGTAGGATCCCCAGCGCCAGATGTACTGGTAGATGTCGCTGAACGAATTGGCCCGGCTCACGTCGCGGCGGGCGAAGTTGACCCGCGCACCGAGCGTCAGCCAGTCGGTGAGGTCGGTACGCAGATTGAGCGTCATGTTGTACCGGCTGCGTTTGACGGGGTTGTACTTCATGACGTCCTGCTTGTAGTTGTAGCCCAGGGCGGCATAGTAGGCGGTCTTCCCGCTGGAACCGCTCACCGAGAGGTCATGGCTGGTCGACGGAGCCGCCTTGTCGTACCAGATGTCCTGTATGTCATAGTCTGCATAATAGAACGGTTGGCCGTCGACAAAACGGTAGTCGCCCACGCTGTTGTCGCCGCTATAGGGGCGCATGAGACTGTACCCCTTCTTGCCGGCGTTCTGCTCCTTCCACTTCTGTGCATAGGGCAGGAGCTTGTCGAAATACATGCCGAACAGTTCCACCGTACCGCTGCCCTTGCGCGCCTTGGCCTGGATAGCGGCCGTAAGCTGGGTGGGCACATCGGGGAAGTCGGGCAGGACGGTCGCCCGGTCCCAGGCTACCTGTCCGTTGTACTTCACGGACACCTTGTCGCCCTTGTCGGCCTGCTTGGTGGTGATGAGGATCACGCCAAAGGCGGCACGGCTGCCATAGATGGAGGACGACGCGGCATCCTTCAGCACGGAGACTGAGGCGATGTCACTGGAATTGATCATCGAGAGGTCGTCGACCGGCACGCCGTCGACCACGATCAGCGGACTGGAGGTCTGGTTGTTGGAGAGCGTGCCCAAGCCACGGATACGTATGCTAGGCTGCGCGCCGATATCGCCATTGCTGTTGACGACAGACAGTCCGGGGACTGCCCCCTGCAAGGCTTTGGCCACATCCTGCTCGGGACGCGAGGCGAGCGTCTTGTCTACATCGACATTGGCCACGGCACCTGTGAGGTTGACCTTCTTCTGCCGGGCGTAGCCCACGACGACAAGTTCGTCGAGCATGGCATTGTCGTCTTCCATCACTACCTTCATGCCCTGCACGGCAGCGGTGTTCACGGTCTTGTAGCCGATATACGAGATACGCAAAGCGGCGCCGGGGGTGACGCCGATTTCGAATTGTCCGTCAAGATTGGTGACTGTGGCCTTGGTGGTGCCCACCTCTATGACGCTTGCACCGATGATAGGTTCACCGTCTGCGTCGACGACAAGTCCTTTGACGGCAGACGTCTTTTGGGCGGCACTTTGGGCCATGGGGGCGGCGGTGGCCGGAAGGACACCTAGGGCAATGGTCAGAAGGAAGGCTCCAAGGATAGCCCATGGTCTATTGTTCTTCATTGTTGCGACACTACTTCGGTTGGATTTCAAGGTTCATGTTTCAAAGTCTATGGTATAAGCAGCGAGCTGTCACCGTAACTGAGGAAGCGGAAACCGTGGCCGAGCGCATAGTCGTACACACGGCGCCAGTCGCCGTGCAGGAAGGCGCTGACCAGCAGGAGAAGGGTGCTCTGCGGCTGATGGAAATTGGTGACAAGCATCTTGACTATCTTGTACTCGTAGCCCGGAGCAATGATGATCTGCGTGCTGGTATGCAGGGTGCTCAGGCCGTTTGCATCAAGATAGGCGAGTATGGCCTTGACGGCATCCAAGGGAGAGATGCCCTCTGTCATGGCAGCCGCATCGTATGGATCCCACTGGTTGACGTGCAGTTCGTCTTCGGAAAGGTCGGGGCGGTGCACCAGTTTGCACCCGATATAGTAAAGGCTCTCCAGAGTACGCACGCTGGTCGTGCCTACAGCGATGGCCGAGGCATCATGACGGATGAGTTTCTCGAGTGTTTCGCGATGCACGCAGATATACTCGGTATGCATATCATGGCCGTCGATGGTCTCCGACTTGACGGGCTTGAACGTGCCGGCTCCCACATGGAGTGTGATCTCCTCCCGGTCGATGCCGTGACGGTCGAGATCGGCAAGTACGGAGTCGGTGAAGTGCAGTCCGGCGGTTGGCGCAGCCACCGATCCCTTGATCTTGGAGTATACGGTCTGATAGGTCACCTTGTCGCTTTCCTGCGTCTCGCGGTTGAGGTACGGAGGAATGGGCAGTTCGCCGACCGACTCGAGGATTTCGGCAAACGACACCGTGTCATCATTCCAGACAAAGTCTACCCAATGGCTTTTGCCATGCTCACCCCGGCGTGTGGCCGAGAGTACGACATCCTTGTCGCCGATGCGGAGCGTGCGCTGCAGGGTGCCTTCCTTCCACTTCTTGAGATTGCCGACCATACACAGCCACGCACACTGTCCGCGGCTCTGGAACATCAGTTCGTAGTCGGTGGGGGCAGCCGGCTCAAGAAGAAAGACCTCGATGAGGGCGCCGGTCTCTTTTCTGAAGTGGAGCCGCGCCTGGATAACCTTGGTGTTGTTGAACACCATCAGTGCGCCGGCAGGCAGATATTGCGGAAGATTGTAGAAATGGTCGTCGGAGATGTCGCCGTGGCGATAGACGAGCAGATTGCTGTGGTCGCGCTGGGCAATGGGGAATTTGGCGATGCGCTCATCGGGCAAATCGTAGTTGTAGTCGGAAATGTGTATCTGTTTGGTATCCATACAATATAGGTGTGTTCTGATGGAATGCTAAAGTATAGTTCTGAATAATGTGTAGACCAGGGTCAGTAGAAAGACCACGGCGACGATATCGACATCGCTGCACTGATAGCCGGTCGCAGTGTACTGGGAGGAAATGTAGTTGAGCCGCGGCGATATCCTGCGGTAGATCTTGCGGAACGTGAAGTAGGCGACCGCGCCGGAAACGGCACCCCACAGCAGGCCGACAGTGATGTCGGAAGGATAGTGCAGGCCGAGATACAGGCGGGTGTAGCAGTTGAGCAACGACCATGCCACGAGCACTACGCCCAAAAGGCGGTCGCGCACAAGACAACAGAAAAACACTGCCAGCGAAAATGTATTGGCGGCATGGGCAGAAAAGAAACTGAAGTCGGTGCCGCGCAAGTCGTTCACCACACGGACAGTGTACTTGAAGAGCGGATCATTGCCCGGGCGGGGACGCGCCACAAGCGGTTTGGCGACCAGATCGGCCATGCCGTCGGAGAGTACCACGCACAGGAAGGCACAAGCGACGATGAGGAGTATCTGCGCCATCGTCTCGTTGTTTTTCACTACAAGGTACAACAACGACAGATAGAGCGGAATCCAAGTGATGCCGGAGGTGAGGACCACCATCCACCGGTCCAGGAACAACGAGTCACTGCCGTTGAAGAACGGCAGCAACTGGTGGTCGAGGTCTATGATTGTCTGTATGTCCATACGTTATGCCATTTATGCCACAATCAGATTTCCTCTATGGCCGTAGTCTTGAGCCAGCCCTCACGTCCGTCGGCCAGGCGCACCGCACGCCATCCTTTCATGGTATTGTCGGTGATGTCGACACGTGTTCCCTCGTGTATGATAAAGGCATCGTTGGCACTGTCTGCGGGCGTCTTCTTGACAGTGACGACCGGCGCGACGACTACCGCTCCGCTGCGCTGCTCGAAGGCCCGCTTCTGCTGCCAGGCAAAAACATTGCCCAGCAGGAAGACCGCAGCAAGAACAATACTGCCGTAAAATCCGACTTCACGCACAAGGAGGCGCTTGCCAAACAGGTACAGCAGCAGGAGTACGCACGCCAAAGCCAACGCTACGACCGAGAGCGCCGCCCACGCATCTACACTCATCGCATTGACAAGCGAGCGGTACCAAGTGACGAAGAACATCTCGTTTTGCGGGGTAATCTTGTCGATGGTGCGCGAGGACACAAACTGGAGATTGAACCATATGTCCTTGTCGCCGGGCGACAGGAGGTGGGCGCGCTCATAGGCAAGGACTGCCTGGGGCAGGTTGCCCACCCGATACTGGGCATTGCCGAGATTGTAGTACACGTCGGCACTGACCCCTTGGCGAAGGAGCTGGGTGTAGACCGCCACGGCCTGCTGGTATTCGCCACGCGAGTAGGCAGAGTCGCCTTCAGCCTTGGTCACGGCCGATGTGGGTAGCGCCGTCAAGAGCATAAAGAACAGGAGGAAGGACAGCGCGCCTGACTTTTTCCGTGAGCGGGCTGCACGTATGGCGTCTTCGATATCCATAATGGCATTCATGGCCGATGTGTAGGTCTTGTTCATGTTTCCTGCCGCATCGCCGGGCGCATACCGTTCGTATTCGCACTCGTCGAGGGCACTGATAAATGTATCGATGGTAGTCTGGCTCACCTGATGGCGGGACAGTGCTTCGGCGACATTGTCACGCGAGAGTTGCTCGACAGGCATATTGAGCTTGTTGCTGACGTATCCCCACAATGCGCGCAGCACCTCGTCGTAGAATTCGCCCTGCCGTCCGGACTCCATCAGGCGGTGGGCGGCCTTGAGCCGCTTTGTGGCTACCTTGTTGGCCCGGCGACCCTTCATCTTGACAATATCGGCACTGTCGACGGCATGCTTTCTGAAAACCAGCATCAGTATGACGAACACTGCCAGCAGAACGATGAGCGTCACTATATAGCGCGACGAGCCGAAGAAGAAGTCCCCGACATCGTGCAGACGCGATGGGCCCTCGTGCAACGGCAGTATGTCATTGCGCTGCGCCTGCGAATAGTCAACGACAGCGGAACTCTTGCCGCTGCCCTTTTCTACGGTGACGGATATGGGCTGTGTCTGTACCGTCTTGTAGGACGAAGAGGACGTATCGTAATAGGTCAGCTTGACCGCCGGTATGGTATAGGTGCCCTGGTTACGCGGCACGACAAGATAGTCGTACACCATGTTGCCCTCGATGCCGTTGGTCGTCAGCCGCGTCTTGTCGGTCACCTTGGGATCGTACTTGTCGAAATCCTTGGGGAATTCGACGACGGGCTGCTTGATCAGTTTGAGGTTGCCGACACCGCTGACCACGACACGCAAGGTCAAGGGTTCGCCGGCCTTGGCCGTCTTCGACAAGAGTTGGGCCGTGATGCCGAACCGCCCCACTCCACCGGAGAAGCCGGCAGGCTTGGCCGGAAGCGGATCTACCTGTATGGTCAGACCGGGCGCGACGATGTCACGGTTGACCTCCACATATCCCGAACCGCCATTGAAGAAGGCCTCGAAGGGATCGACATTCCTGTTCTGCTGCACGACGACGCCCTTGAAGGTGATGCCTGGTATCTTCATCTGCCCCGTCATTTGGGGATACATGACATACTGACTCCATGTGACACAACGGTAATTGCGCCCGTTGACATTCTCTATATGGAAACTCTTCTGCTGCGGGAGAGGAATTTCCTGGGTATGGAAACCGGCAAGATCGGGCATCTTGCCGTTGAGCTGGGTCAAATTGACGAGCGTGTATACCTTGTAGGTAAGCAGGATGGGTTCCTGCTCATGTACACGTTTCTTGTTGGCCGTCACCTTCACAAAAAGGTCGCTGCCAGAGATGCGGCTGCCCGCAGCCCGCATGCCGTCCTCTCCGCCGTCGTCCTCGTGCATGCGCGGAGCGCCGTTGCCTCTGCTGGCATTGCCGGAAACGGTGATGTGCACGGGACGCGAACTGCAGCTCTTGCCGTTGACGACGGCCCTTGCTGCCGGTATGGTGAACGTGCCGTTCTTCTCTGCGTAGAGGGTATAGGTATAGGTGACCGACGACGAGCTGCTGGTATGGCCGTTGACGACTTGAAAACTGGACTGCTGCGAAGTGTAGGGCCCGGCGATGACCTCAAGTCCTGACGGTATATTGCCGGACCGGAAATCAGACACATCGGTCGTATTGATGGTATAGGCTATACGGAAATTTTCTCCGACGGCCACATGAGAGGGGGCTGAGACAACAATCTGCTGGGCTTGGGCGAGTAGCGCAAGACAACTCAGGAGGCAAGCCACAAGCATGCGTTTCATAATTATCATCATGGGTTGAAATTAATGCATTATAATTAGACTCCGTCTACCAATTCTTGTCAAGCTTTCTGGGACGGGAGCGGTGCATCGCGTCCTTGACACGCTGCTGCGTGTTTTTCTCGTCCTGCATGGCCGCATTGAGCAGCTGCTCGGCGTTGTCTTTGCTCATACGCTCTTTGTCTTGCTGCTGCTTGTTCTGCTGTTGCTTGTTCTGCTGTTGCTTGTTCTTGTCCTTGTTCTGCTTATCCTTGTTCTGCTTGTCCTTGTTCTTGTCCTGATTTTTGTTCTGGTTGTTGCGCGGATCATTCTTCTGCAACCGCTTGCAAAGGGCAAGGTTGTAACGGGTCTCGTTGTCAGAAGGATTGTTGCGCAGACTCTCCTTGTAGGCATTGATGGCCTCGGCATACATCTTTTTGGTCTGACAGATGACACCGATATTATGGTACGACCGGGACTTGCGCAACTTGCTGGTCTCCAACTGTCCGGCACGCTGGAATTGCTCGACTGCAGCCGAATCCTTGTTCTGCATCATCAGAGCACATCCGAGATTGTAGACAGCCTGGGCGTTGGCCGAATTTTCAGAGACGGCCTTGCGGTATTCCACTTCGGCCTTGGCATAGTTCTGTTGCCGGAAAAACTTGTTTCCCGAGCGTATGTATTGTCTGTCGGCCTGCGCTGAAACCGCTACGGCAAGCGAGGTCAACAAGTATAGAAGGATGGTTCTTTTCATTTTTCTCCCTTTCTGAACAAACGGATATTTCTGAAAGCCGGGTTCTTGGCTTCAAGGATACAAGCCTCAACGAGAAGCAATACCAACACCAAGATGGCAAATGCCTGGAACTGCTCGGCATACTCACTATAGACTACACTTTGGGTCTCACCCTTCTGCAGTTTGGACAACTCGCCGTTGAGACGTTCCTGGGCATCATTGGTATTGTCGACATGAATATACGTGCCGTTGCCTGCCTGAGCGACCTCCTTGCACATCTGCTCATTGAGGGCAGACATGACGGTCTGGCCGGAAGCGTCACGCATATAATCGCCTTTTCCCAAAGGTATGGGGGCACCGGATGTACTTCCCACTCCAAGTATAAACACATTGATACCCTTCTTCTTGGCAGCTTTGGCAGCTTCTATCGCACCGCCCTGATGGTCCTCGCCGTCGGTGATGAGAATGACAGCACGCCCTATCTTATCCTGCTTCGAGAAACTGCTGCAGGCCAGATCGATGGCCCGCGCGATATCTGTACCCTGTGTAGAGATAAGAGAAGGATTGGCGCTCTGTAGAAACATCTTGGCGGAAACATAGTCGCTCGTGATCGGCAACTGCACAAATGCATCGCCGGCAAACACGACCAGACCAATCTTGTCATTGGTAAACTTGTCGACAAGATTCTCCACAAGCATCTTGCTCTTGTCGAGTCGGGAAGGCGCCACATCCTGGGCCAGCATGGAATTGCTGATATCCAGCGCTATGATGGCCTCTATGCCGTTGCGGTTGTCTCGGGATACCTTGGATCCCATCTGCGGACGGGCCAGTACGATGACCAAAAGGGCATATGCGGCTGTCACCAACCAAAATTTCACGGTAGGACGATAGCGGGAAACCTGCGGCATGAGCTGCCGCAACAAAGCGGGGTCACCAAAAGTGCGAAGGCGCTTGCGGCGCACACGGAAAGTGATGATGCGAACCAGCATCAGCACAGGCACTGCCAAAAGCAGCCAGAGATATATAGGATCTTCGAATCTGAACATGACAATATTCTAAGGTATACGGCGCAAAACCGTTGTTCTCAATATGATCTCGAAAAGCAACAGGATGACAGCCGCAAGAGCAAAGGGCTGATAGGCCTCATAACGTTTGGAGTAGCGCTTGACATCCATCTTGGTCTTCTCGAGTTTGTCTATATCTTTGTATATCTGGGCCAGTTCCTTGTTGTTGGTGGCGCGGTACGAACTGGCGCCGGTCACGGAGGAGATGTCGGAAAGGGTCTTGGTATCGAGCTCTACGGGCATATTGACATATTGCACACCGCCGGCCACCGGCACGGGATAAGGGGCGACCTTATTGGTACCTACAGCAATCGTATAGACGCGAATGCCGAAACTCTGGGCTATCTGTGCACTGGTCATGGGAGAGATGTCACCCATATTGTTGCTTCCGTCTGTCAACAGGATGACAACCTTGCTTTTGGCCTTCGAATCCTTCAGACGCGACACGGCATTGGCTACACCCATACCGATAGCGGTACCGTCGTGGATGATATCCTGTGCAGCGATGTCTGTACGGACGCCCTGCAGCAAATTGAGCAACGAGGCATGGTCGGTGGTCATCGGGCACTGCATGAAGGCTTCGCCGGCAAAGATAGTAAGTCCGATATTGTCGTTGGGACGCCCGGAGATGAAATCGGCAGCCACGGTCTTGGCGGCCTCAAGCCTATTGGGACGAAGATCCTCTGCCAACATGGAAGTAGAAACGTCCATGACCAGCATGATGTCGATGCCCTCCACCGACTTGTTGTCCCAAGAATTGTGGGTTTGGGGACGTGCCAGCACACACACGACCAACACATAGACGACGCACCGCAAGACCATCGGCAGATGCACAATACGCATACGCCAACTCTTGGGCACATACCGATAGGCATCGGTACTGCCCATTCTCATAGTCGGTTCGCTGCTCTTACGATAAAGCAAGTACCACAGTATATAGGGCACTAGCAGAAGGAGCAACACGAAATATCCTTTACTTGCAAATTCCATTTCCTAATCTTATTCGAGCAACAGATACAAACGATAGGCCGCCAATGACGCCAGCACGACAATGGCGATGCCGACAACCGTGATGGCAGTCTTGATGACGATACGGTTGTTTTGGGTGCGTTTGTCGTCGGCACTGAGTTCGGGAACTATGCGCTCCGTGGTCGGCTGGTCTTCAGTCTTGGTCTGGTCAATGAAATTGATGGCATTGACGAGATTGAGGTCATTCTCGTTGAGCAGCGTGGAATACTTGGCAAACTTCACCAAGTCGGCCGTCGTAAACAATTCCTTCAACTCTTCAAGCATCTTCCGGTCGCCCTGCTCTTGCAGGCGGTAGAGTATCTCCGAACTGGTCATCTCTTTGGCACTAAAGCCAAAACGCTCCTCGATATACTGACGTAAGGCATCGGTCAACCGTGTATAGTACTCCTTTTGGCTCTCCGGAGTAGCAAGATGCTCGTTTTTCAATTTATCTATAGTATTGAGCGCCTTTTGATGGGCCGGCACCCGCTTGACGATACGGATATGTGTGATGATGGGCTTGTTCTGCCGAAGTCTGACCACAAGATAAAGGCATACAGCCGACAGAAGCAATATGAAAATACACATCCATAATACAGGTGACCATTCCGACCAAAGGAACGGATTGTCCTGAACATCCTTTGGAGGGAAGAACTGGTCTGCATGCAAGGTATCGACATCTACCGATATAACCTTGAGGGCCAACGTATTTGAAGTATAGGGTTTGCCGTCAACCTTGACCTTCATGCCGGGGATGGCGTACAAATGCTCGTCAAAACTGGTCAACGTGTACGAACGCGACACTTTCGTCAGCCCGTCAACGTCTGTCTTCTCTTCCGAAGAACAGTCGAGCACTTCGATGCCTGGAACGATCAGCTGACTGCGCTTGTAAGTCGGAAACGTCACACGGGCGCCGTTACGGGCCGTCACCTCAACTGTCATCCGTACTTGCTCGCCAATCAGTATCTGTACGGAGTCTATCTTCGCTTCGACATGCACCTGCGCCTGCAAGACGACTGCCACAAGCGAGAAGAACAAAAGGACAATATGTCTTTTCAATGTCTTACTCATTTTTCATTCATCATACAATCAAACGCCTCTGGAAGAGAACAGTGCCATCATCGAGCGTACATAATCGCCGTTGGTGGCCACCGACACCCAGTCGACATTGCTTTTGGCAAATGTCTGGCGCAGTCGCTCCTGACGCATCTGCCAATAGCGGGAGTGGGCCTGCCGCACCTTTTTAGAACTGGTATCGATGAGCATCTCGTGCCCTGTCTCCGCATCGAGCACCTTCATCAGACCGATGTCGGGCAAGGTCTTGGCTCGCTGGTCGTAAACCTGTATGGCCATCACATCATGCTTACTGTTGGCGATCTGGAAAGGCTTTTCCATATCCTTTCCGTCATAGAAATCGCTCAGTACGAAAGCGGTACAACGCCGCTTGACAACACGCGTAAGATATTCCACCGCCATTCCCACATCGGTGCGTAGACTCTGCGGTTTGAAATCGATCATTTCGCGGATAATGTACAGAATGTGCTTTCGTCCCTTCTTGGGAGGAATGTATTTTTCGATACGGTCGGAGAAGAAGATGACGCCTATCTTGTCGTTGTTCTGTATGGCACTGAACGCTATGGTGGCAGCAATTTCGGCCACCATATCACGCTTCATCTGCACAGCAGTACCGAAATCCAGCGACCCCGAGACATCCACAAGCAGCATGACGGTCAGTTCACGTTCTTCCTCATACACCTTGATATAAGGCCGGCGGAAACGTGCGGTCACATTCCAGTCGATATCGCGGATGTCGTCGCCGAACTGATACTCGCGCACTTCAGAGAAAGCCATACCGCGCCCTTTGAAGGCCGAATGATATTGGCCGGCAAAGATGTTTTGGCTCAATCCGCGTGTCTTGATTTCTATCTTGCGGACTTTCTTTAATATATCTGATGTTTCCACGAATTACTTGTTTTTTGATGTTTCGCTATTCGTTGTACGCGGTAAAGGCAACGCACAAAAGTGGCAACATCAAGGCACTTCTACCTTGTTGATAATCTTGGAAACGATTTCCTCGCTGGACACATTGCTGGCCTCCGCCTCATAAGAAAGTCCTATACGGTGGCGCATCACGTCATGGGCCACAGCACGCACGTCTTCAGGGACAACGTAGCCTCTGCGCTTGACGAAAGCGTAGGCGCGGGCAGCCTTAGCCAAATTGATGCTTGCACGGGGAGAACCGCCATAGGTGATCATGTCCTTGAGCTCAGGCAACCCATAGCGTTCAGGATAGCGGGAAGCGAAGACAATATCAGCGATATACTGCTCGATTTTCTCATCGATGTATACCTCGCGCACCACCTTGCGGGCATTGAGTATCTCTTCTGCGGTAGTCACGGGGGTTACGGCGGGAAGACTTCCTGCAAGATTTTCACGGATAATCAGTTTTTCCTCTTCGAGCGACGGGTAACCGATGATGACCTTCAACATAAAACGGTCGACCTGTGCTTCGGGCAATTGGTATGTACCCTCCTGCTCGATGGGGTTCTGGGTAGCCATCACAAGGAACGGATTGGGAAGGGCGAATGTCTTCTCGCCAATGGTGACTTGATGCTCCTGCATGGCCTCAAGCAGGGCGCTCTGTACCTTTGCCGGTGCACGGTTGATTTCGTCGGCCAATACAAAATTGGCAAATACGGGACCTTTCTTCACATGGAACCCTTCATCTTTCTGAGAATATACAAGCGTACCGATAACATCGGCCGGTAGAAGGTCAGGGGTAAACTGTATTCTGCTAAAATCAGCATCAATAAGTTGTGACAATGTTTTGATGGCCAATGTTTTGGCCAAACCGGGGACACCTTCGAGCAAGATATGTCCGTCGCTCAGAAGGGAAATGAGCAAGGAGTCGACCAAGTGACGCTGTCCCACAATCACGCGGTTCATTCCCGTCACAAGATTGGTGATAAAACCGCTTTGCTGTTCTATCCGAATGTTCAGTTCCCGGATATCAATAGATTCTGCCATTGTTCTGCGTATTAAAATTTATCGCAAAATTACAACATAAAAAACGAGGAGTCGGTGCACAGCGGTCTAAATTATATTAAAAAGTCTCTAAAACTGAATATTTTAAGAACTCAAGTTTCGGATTTAGAATTTAAGCGGTTTGTGCATACGCTTTTAATGCTGC
>CAVHOL010000008.1:0-53630 GCA_963637655.1 bacterium
ACCGGGGACACAAGGATTTTCAGTCCTTTGCTCTACCAACTGAGCTATGGCACCGACGTTGTTGCTTGTTTGCGGGTGCAAAGATACAAGATTATTGTCAACCGCACAACTTTTTAAGGATTTTTCTTCGGTTTTATGTTCGCGTTTCGAAAAAATGGTGTACCTTTGCACTCGCTTTCAGAATGATCGGAAGCAAATTTCGGGATGTAGCGCAGTTGGTAGCGCACTACGTTCGGGACGTAGGGGTCGGGCGTTCGAGTCGCCTCATCCCGACCGAGAGCAGCAAGATTAGCAAGGATCTTGCTGCTTTTTTCGTATGTGTACCCGGAAAGAACATTGCCAATTGTAAGAATGCCCAGCTATAGTACAAGTTCCGTATTTGGATATTGTGCGCAAAGCCGTTCACAGTACGCCCAGTCCCGTAGGGGCGGCATAATATAGCGTAGGGCCTCGGCCCTACGTTTTTAAGGATGTTTTTTGACCAGTGCCCCTGTAGGGGGCGCATAATTAAATTGAATATGATTGAATTATGCGCCCCTACAGGGGCAGCTTTTGCGTATTCCGATTGAGATAGGGGTACGCTCGACTTTGTCGCTTGCCTTAGCAAAAACCCCTATCCTATACTATGCCGCCCCTACGGGGCTTGCCGTACAATTTTCCTGCAATTGCTGCGTCTCCAGCTACGCTGGCTGACCGAAAAAGAAAAGGGGGATGGAGAAATGCAATTGCTTCTCCACCCCCCTTCTATTGGGTATCATGCGTGGCAGTGACGAGGGTCACGACACGACAATCATATTTACTTCACCACTTTCTTTCCGTTTCTGATGTAGATGCCGCGGGGCAGTGCACCGAAGTCGCGGCCAAGATAGCGGCCGTCGATTCCATAGATGCCCGAGGTCTTGTCGGCCTGATCGGCGACGACGGTACTGATACCGGTGGTCAGCGACAGGGTGAGCGGTGCGCAGAAGTCAGACTCGCCCTGGTCGTAGACGACGGTCACACGGTAGGTGTACGTCTTGTTCCACTCCACATCGCTGTCGGTGACGGTTGGCGTGGCCACAGGCGTGGCGGTGATCAGCTGTCCGTCGCGGTAGACATTGTAGCCCTTGACGACAAAGGTCTGAGCGGCCGACCCTTCGGGGATGTAGGAGATATCGTCGAAGAAGATGGCGGAATTGACCTCGGAAGCGCAGATGGCGAAGTACTTGGTGCCTTCGGGCAGGTCGAAGGTGTACTCTGTCCAGGTTTCGGGCACGCCGTCTACCTCGTCGATATTAATGAAGTCATCGACCGTATTGCCGTCGGTGGAATAGAACACATAGAAGGTCTCAAGGCCACTGTGCTGGAAATTGAGGCTCTTGGCATGGATGGAAATGGTCTGTGCGCCGCCGTAGAGGGCGGGAGAGATCATCCAGTCCTGCTTGTCAAGTCCGCGGTAGGGCGTGATGAGGATCTTGTCGCCCGACACGCTGCTCCAGCCGTCCTTCTCGGTGGCGATGATCTGCGACAGGTCGATGACCTGATAGGAGAGAGAGTCGCCGCTGTTGGTATAGGTGATCCAGCGGCCGTCGGAGGTCTGGAACTCCTGCGTGAACTGTCGTCCGCCGGAGCTGGCGGTCGTCCAGTCGCCGAAATCGCTGATCGTGAAGGCATCATAGCCTTCGAAATCTTCTGTCACCGCTTCGGGCTTGGCACTCTGGGTGTCGGGAGCCTTCCACGAGAGTTTCACAGTCGATCCGTCCCATGAACCGGTCAGGCCGGTAGCCACAGGATAGTCGGGAGCGACAACCGTGCACAAGGCCGACAGGGTATCGTTGCGGGGGTTCTGGTCGAGGTCGCAGACCAGCTGGGCGCGTATGGCCATCGTGGGCTGGTCGGTCACGGCAGGCGTGACGGAGAGGCTGACCTCGGCGCTCTCGCCGGCGTCCACCGACGGGCCTTCGGCCGTAGCCAGACAGCGGTCACCGGAGTAGAGGGCCACGCTGTAGCTGTCGACTGCGAGACGGCCCACATTGTTCACCTTCACCTTGACGGCATTCTCCTCGCCGGCCTTGATACGGGCGGCCACCTTCATGCTCCCGACGGCAAGGTTGTAGTCGAGGTCATCGGTCACGGTGATGTCGTCCATGCGCAGTGTGGCGCTCTTGGCCACATTGTCGGTACGGAAGCCCAACTGTATGTAGCGGTTGGCGGCAAAGGCGGAGAGGTCGGCGGTGCAGGTCTTCCATCCGTCGGTCTCGGCCGAGAGGTCCACGGAGAGCAGGTCGTGCTGCTGTCCGTCGGGCGTGTAGACCATTACCTGCAGGTCGTCGTCGATGGCGGAGTGCTTGGTCTGGAAGGAGAGCACGGGACGTACCGTATTGTCAAGCTGAATCTTCGGCGACATGAGCACCGACTCGTCGGGGGTGGACACATTGCTGAAGACGATGCAGCCGTTGTCGCCGTCGCTCGACTCGCTGCCGTAGGAGGCAGCCCATGAGCGGCTTGACATGACGGGGAAGGTGGTCCACTCGCCGTGGGAAACCGACCCGTTGGCAAACGACTCCTCAAACGGTGTGGCGTAGGGACGGCCGGCAGATACATAGGGAGAGTAGGCATCGGCACTCATGCCGGCCACGGAGTAGGCGTTGACCGTATAGCCGATGGTGCGCTGGGCGTCGCCGAGATCGTCGATCACATCGCTGACGGTGCAGGCGGTGAGGGTGTCGCCGATGAGTTTCCAGCCGTTGCGCTTCACGGTATAGGTGAGCTGGGCGGGATCGACATATCCGCCGTTGGCACCCGTGGCGGGCGCATTCCAGTGCAGGGTGACGGTACCGTCGACGGTCTCCTCGGCCGTGATGTTCTCTACGGCAGCGGGCGTGTCGACACCGACGTAGACAGTGACGGTGGTGTCGTTGCCAAGTCCGGCAGCATTGTAGGCCACTACCTTATAGGCATTGAGTCCGTTGACGGGTGACTCGTCGGTGGCGGTGAGCGACGCACCGGGCGTAAGTCCGCTGTTCCACGTACGGATGACGGTACCGCCGCGCGACAGTTCTGCCTTGGTGATGGTGCCGACTGTCTTGCCAGCGACAGTCTTCTCGGGCAGGCGGAACGAGATGTCGGCCTTGAGCGCACCCTTGGCGGCCGGGGTCACCGTGAGGGCGGACACGGCTGCGGGGGCAGCCGACGAGGTGAGGCGCGTCACGCGGATATTGTCGATGTCAAACGAGTGCATGAGCGCTTCGCTCTGCAGGCGGAATCCGAGCGTATAGTCGCCGCCCTGGGCCACATGGAACTTGGCTTCCATCGTGCGCGACTCGAAATTGGTAGTCACGTCGGTCGGGGCAATCAACTGTGTGGTCATCGCCTCCACTTCGGGCAGGTTGCCCAAGGAGAGCGACAGGCGGTGGGTATTCTGCGAATTGCAGCGCACGTCGAACGACACCTTGTACAAATCGTCGGACGACAGGCTGAGCGGGGGCAGCATGAGCCAGTCGTCGGCCGTGGTCTGGGCATCGCCCGCATACTGGGCACTGCCGTAGGCGGCACTGTAGTACCAGGTCTTGCCGTCGCCGTTGACATCCTTCACCGTATAGTAGTCGAAGGGGGCTTCGGCGGAGAAATCCTCGGTGTAGGGCACGTCCATGCCGGGTCCGAGCACAACCTTGTTGGACAGGGTGCTGTCGCCCTCCAGCCCTTCGGCCGAAGGTGTCACGTCGTACCACACATTGGCCAGCGTGTCGCTGGTGAAGGTCTCGGCCAGCGTGGTCTGCGCGAGCGCAGCGGCCACAGTCTGTCCGTCGGGATGGCGCACCACCTTGTAGGTCACCTTCGAAGCGTCGAGATGGCCGCCATGGGCTCCCTTGTCGACGGCGTTCCACGAGAGCGACAGGCCGGAGGCGGATGTGCGCTTCAGCGTCAGTGAGGTGACTGCGGCCGGACTGTCATTGCCCACCCACAGAGAGAGGACGGCACGCTCGCTCTCCTCGCCGTCGGCATTGGCGGTGGTGACCACCACCTTGTACTGTCCGCGCGAAAGGGTCTGCGGCAGCGACACGTGCGCACCGGGCTTCGCATTGCCTGTAGACGACACATCGCCGACGGTGACGGTATAGGCGAGGGCTACGGAAGCGTCGAGGGCTACGCCGCCCTTGGTCGTCGAGGGCATGGTGAAGGACACCGTGCCCTCGGTGCTGCCGCCGTCGAACGCGGCGCGCAGGTCAGACACCTTGGCCGGAGCGGTGGCCGACACATGAGGAAGGATGTAAAGGCCGGAGATCTCCTCCTGGCCGGGGAACGACTTGCAGAGGGTACACTCGGCCGTCTCGAGGTTGACCTCATAGAGCGCGGAAGTGAAGTCGGCCTGCATGGAGGCCCAATAGCACTTGCCGGTGGTGGGGTCGATGGTGGCCGACTGCACATACATGGGGTAGATGCCTACCGAACCGATATAGCCGATGTCGCCCGTCTCCTTGTCGACGGTGCAGAGCATGCCCGAGCTGATGGCATAGAGCTGGCCGTCGGCCGTGCAGCTCAGCGTGGTGAGCGTGGCGGTGAGATCGGCCACCTGACGGTAGCCGCCGGTCTCGGGAAGCAGCACGCCGAGCTTGGCGCCGTTGTCTACAAAGCATCCGTAGATGCAGTCGGTGGTGGGGTCGTAGGCGAGGTCGAGCGCCACATGGTCGACAGGCTTCGACGAGAGCAGTTCCCAGGTGTCGGCATCATAGACGCTGAGCGTCTTGGTGTCGGCATTGATGGAGTAGTACTTGCCGTTGGCATAGACACCGCCGCCCTGCGCCGCAAGACGGTCGTCGACCTTCACGGGAGTAAACCCTGTGCCGGTCGTCGCGCCAAACGAGTAGAGTCCGGCACCTAGCCCCTCTCCCCAGTTCATCGAGGAGAGCACGCTGCCGTAGATGACGGTATCGTCCTGCTGCTGCGCCGACACGCCGACGGCGGCAAGCGCAAGGAGAAACGACGATACGCCTCTTGACAGAAGTGTAGAGAATTTGTTCATATTGATGGATAAAAAAGATTATTTGTCAAGGAAGGGTACAGATGAAGAAAAAGTGACCGGTTTCTAACGTTTCGTCGACAAAAGTACGTTTTTTCCCTCATTCGTACAACTAATAAGAAAGAAAACTGTCAATAGCGGAAACCATACGGCGCCCCGACGACACCTGTCTCGAGCGCCTCGACATACTGTATCTGGTCGGGAGAGAAACTGTCGTCGCCGATGATTTCCACGCGGCGCAGGTCGGTGACAGTAAAACGGCGGAACGCCTGCTCGTCGATCTCGCCGCTGCAGACATACTCAAGTCCGCCGATGGAGATGCGCTCGCCCGGCCGGGTGTCGCGGAGCGTGACGCGCACGATGCCGTGGAAGGCCTTGCCGAAATCGTAGACGATGCGGTCACCGTCGCGGTCGAAGAAGCGGGGACGGCTGATGTGCACCACCCTCTCGGCCGGACGGAGCAGCGGCGCATAGACCACAGTCCGGTCGTCCAGTGGTGGCGCCACATCGACGGAGCGCCAACGGGCAAGGTCTGTCTGCGTGTCCGTCCAGCGCTGCGGACAAAGCGTGGCGTCCTTCCACTCTCCGCCGTCGGGCAGCAGTCCGCTGTCGGCCTTACGGCAGAGCCAGTCGCCGTCGGAGAAGCGCAGAAAGGAGGTAGCATCGCGGTACTCGCCCCAGAAGACGACCGACACCTGCCGGCGCTCCGCACGGGGGTACAGCGGGGAGTAGGCGACGCATACGACATTGGTGTCGGGACGGAGAAAGCGGGCGACGTCAAACGTCGTGGCCATCACACAGTCGCCGGCGGCGGCAGAGCGGAGCGGCATGCGGATGTCGCGCGACACGTTGCGCCCGTTGACATAGAGTTCGAACCGTCCGGGAGTGGCGATCGTCATCCATGCCCGACGGGGCCGTCCGGTCTCGATATAGGTCTGACGGAACCACACGTGGGCGCTGCTGTCGGCTGCGGGCGAAGCCACCCACGACTGCAGGTACGCCTGCGCCGCAGTCTCTGAAGGACTGACTGCGGCCGCGGCAAGAAGCGACAGATACAAAAAAAGTGGCCACTGCATGATGCGGGCCACTCTTGCGGATATTTTCATCTTTTTCGGTTCTGTTCGATGGCAGGTCGTCTTGGAGGAAGGCCGCTTAGTAATGTTCAAAAAAAATAAATTACCCAATTTTGCCCTGTATTTTTAGTCGATTTTTCTGGTTTCTTTGAAGGAGCATAGCGGGCTATGTGACTGAAAAGAAGTCACAAAAGCGGCAAAAAGACAGGGATAGTCAGATATGTGAACTAGTATTGATATTCTACAAAATTGGGTAAGTTATTATTTGAATATTACTTAGGCGTCGATGTTGGCGTAAGTGGCGTTCTTCTCGATGAACTGGCGGCGCGGCTCCACATCGTCGCCCATCAGCATGGAGAAGATCTCGTCGGCCTCGGCGGCGTTCTCGATGGTCACCTGCTTGAGCAGACGGGTCTTGGGATCCATGGTGGTCTCCCAGAGCTGCGAGGGGTTCATCTCACCCAGACCTTTGTAGCGCTGGGTGTGGATGCTCTTGCCGTCCTCGGTGCCGTTGCCCCACTTGTCGAGGAAGGCCTGGCGCTGCTGCTCGGTGTAGCAGTACTCCTTGGCCTTGTTCTTGTAGGTGCAGAGGTAGAGGGGAGGCGTGGCGATATAGAGATGGCCTTCCTGGATAACGCGGGGCATGAAGCGGTAGAAGAGGGTCATGATGAGGGTGTCGATGTGCGAGCCATCGACATCGGCGTCGGTCATGATGATGATCTTGTCGTAACGCAGCTTGTCGATATTGGCTTCCTTGTCGTCCTCACCGTTGACACCGAAGCGTACGCCGATGCTCTGGATGATGTTCATGACCGACTCCGACTCGAACACCTTGTGCCACATCACCTTCTCCACGTTGAGTATCTTTCCGCGGAGCGGGAGGATGGCCTGGGTGTAGCGGTCGCGTCCCTGCTTGGCCGAGCCGCCGGCGGAGTCACCCTCGACGAGGAAGATCTCGCACGATTTCGGGTCTTTGTTGGAGCAGTCGGCAAGTTTGCCGGGCAGTCCGCCGCCCGTCATCGGGTTCTTGCGCTGCACGCTCTCGCGGGCCTTGCGGGCGGCGATACGTGCGGTGGCGGCGAGGATGACCTTGTCGCAGATCATCTTGGCCTCCTTGGGATGCTCCTCGAGATAGTAGGCCAGGGCTTCGCCTACGGCCTGCTGCACGGCACCGGCCACCTCGCTGTTGCCGAGCTTGGTCTTGGTCTGTCCCTCAAACTGCGGTTCGGCCACCTTGATGGAGATGACGGCAGTCAGTCCTTCGCGGAAGTCCTCGCCGGCGATCTCTACCTTGGCCTTCTCGATCTGCTTCGAGATGGCAGGGTCGGCGTCGGCGTATGCCTTCAGCGTGCGGGTCAGGGCCATACGGAATCCGGTAAGGTGGGTACCGCCCTCTATGGTGTTGATATTGTTGACGTAGGAATGGATGTTCTCCGAGTAGTCGGTGTTGTACATCACGGCCACCTCGATGGGTATGCCCTGCTTCTCGGTCTTGAGGTAGATAACATCGTCGAAGAGGTGGGTGCGGTGACGGTCTACGTAGCGCACAAACTCCTTCAGTCCGTCCTTGGCATGGAACACTTCCTCACGCGTCTTGCCGTCCTCGTCGGGACGCAGGTCGCGCAGGGTGATCTTGATACCGGCATTGAGGTAGGCAAGCTCACGCATACGGCGGGCGATGATGTCCCACTGGTAGTGGGTGGTGGTGAAGATGGTGGGATCGGGCCAGAACTGCTGGCGGGTACCGCGCAGCTCGGTCTCGCCGACCACCTTGACGGGATACAGGGGCTTTCCCTTTTCGTATTCCTGCTGATAGATCTTGCCGTCGCGGAATACCTGCGACTTCATGTGTGTGGAAAGGGCGTTGACACAACTTACGCCGACACCGTGCAGACCGCCGCTTACCTTGTAGGAACCTTTGTCAAACTTGCCTCCGGCGTGGAGCACGGTCATGACGACCTCAAGGGCCGACTTGTGCAGTTTCTTGTGCTCGTCGACAGGTATACCGCGGCCGTCGTCCTGTACGGTGATTGACTCGTCCTCGTTGATGGTCACTTCGATATGGGTGCAATAGCCGGCCATAGCCTCGTCGATGGAGTTGTCCACAGTCTCGTTCACCAAGTGGTGAAGACCTTTTTCGCTGATGTCACCGATATACATTGCCGGGCGTTTGCGCACGGCCTCAAGTCCCTCGAGGACTTGTATATTACTGGCTGAATAGTTGCTTTCGTTGTTTTGTATCTCTGCCATTGTTTTTACACAATAATGAATATGCAAATTTACATAAAAATTGCGTTACGGCAAAATTTTTGTCGGGCGAATGACGCTGCCAAAGGGATTTGCCGTACCTTTGCAGACAGTCGACAAAACCGGCCGCCGAAAACGCCTGCAGGCCCTTCTGTAAAGCGCGCTGACGGCCCTGCAAACCGACCGGATAACATGCGCAAAACGATACTCTATACCCTGCTGGTCATGATGCCGGCCTGCCTTCGGGCCGGCGACTTCATCGAGGTGATGACGGCCAGCGTCAGCGAATCCCGCGGCGACTGTTCCTACACCGCTTCGGTAGACATCCCGGTGGCGGGCGACGGAGCCGTCGTACACGCCGCAAAACTGTGGATATGCGACGCTATCGGCATCGATGCGCCCGCCAATATCGACAACGCCGACTTCGCCGCCCTGCTGCGCCAGGGCGCGACTGAATACCTCGGCGACGATACGTGCACGTCGCGCACCGTAGAGATCACATGGGCCTACGAGGACCCGACATGCGTGACCTTCACCATGCACACGGCCGACCGCGACTCCGTAGACTGGACGACCGACGACGTGGCCTCGTTCAGCAAGGCCGACGGACACCGCATCACTCCCGACGAGATCTTTTCCTGCGACGAGCGGCAGATCAAACGGCTCATGTGGAGTGCCCGTACCGGCATCGCCATGCAGGTACAGACGGCCGACGAACTGTACGTGGGCAACGCCGGATACATCGACGGCTGGGTGTTGGTCATCGGCCCCGCACGGCAAAGCAACGGCACGGCATACCGACTGCGCTACGAGCAAATGGAGAAATACCTGAGAATAGGAAGCGAAGGGTATTACGCCGGACAGAAGTGACGGCGAGGCGAAAGGAAACAAAAGAGACGAAATCGGACGTCCACACGAAAAACCTAATCGGACGTCCACAAGAGAGACGAAATCGGACATCCAGCCCCGTAGGGGCGACATAGTACAGGATAGGGCCTCGGCCCTATCTCAAACGGACATCTCAAACGTTGCCCCTGTAGGGGGCGCATAATTAAATTGAATACGGATGAATTATGCGCCCCCTACAGGGGCAACACCAAAACACAACGTCTAAAACGTAGGGCCGAGGCCCTACGCTATACTATGCCGCCCCTACGGGGCTGGGTATGCAATGACAGACACAGTTTTTCTTCTGGCAGGGTACACAATACAGATGCCACATCCTACCGATATCCCACAAATGCAACAAAGCCATACCCTCATGGAGAGTATGGCTCAATATCTTTGTCGCAAATCGTCGATTAGGCGAGCTTGCTGATGTGCATGCAGAGGCTTGACTTCAGGTTTGCGGCTTTGTTCTTGTGGATGATGTTGGTCTTGGCCAACTTGTCGAGCATTTTCTGGACATTAGGATAGAGCTTCACTGCCTCTTCCTTGTCTGTCATGGCGCGGAGCTTGCGGACAGCGTTACGCATGGTCTTTGCGTAATACTTGTTATGCAGAGTCTTGGCCTTGTCCTGACGGATTCTCTTCAGTGATGATTTGTGATTTGCCATCTTCTTTGTATTCTTCTTATTTTATTTGTGGTAGTCCCTAGGAGAGTCGAACTCCTCTTTAGAGAATGAAAATCTCTCGTCCTAACCGATAGACGAAGGGACCATGCGGCTTATTTTTTGCGGATGCAAAGGTACGACGTTTTTCCTATACAGCAAAATTTTACGGCAATTATTTTTCGCAAATGACTCATAATTCGTAATTTTGTCCTTGTTTGGCAACAAAAAGATGCTCATCAAGACGAAAGCTATTGTCCTTCGGGCGTTCAAGTACGGTGAGTCGCAGCTCATCGTCGATACGCTCACCGAGAGCCACGGGCGGCTTTCGTTCATTCTGCGCATCCCCAAGACCGGACGATCGCGCATACGCAAGCAGCTCTTCCAGCCTATGGCCGTGCTGCTCATCGAGATGGACTACCGGCAGCGCCAGCGGCTGCAGAAGATACGCGAGGCTGCGATGGCCTACCCGCTCTCCTCTCTTCCTTTCGACGCAAGAAAACTGACCATCGCGCTTTTCCTGGCCGAGTTTACGCTGGCCTGCACGCGCGCCGAGCAACAAGACGCGCCGCTCTTTGCCTTTGTGGAGAACAGTGTGCGGTGGCTCGATGCCGCCGAGGGGGCGTTTGCCAATTTCCACATTATATATATACTGCGGTTCTCGCAGTTTGCCGGTTTCTACCCCAACCTCGAAGACGGTGCCAAGGGCGGTTTCTTCGACCTTCGCGACGGATGCTATACGGCCATCGCCCCACCCCACCCCGACTTTCTGCGCCCCGAGGAGGCGGAAAAGATACGGCTGCTCATGCGTCTGTCGTACAACACGATGCACCTGCTGGCCCTCACGCGCACCGAGCGCAACCATATCGTCGAGACCATCATCAGATACTACAGTCTCCACGTGCCCGATTTTCCCGAACTGCGGTCGCTCGCCGTTCTGCGCGAGCTGTTTTCATAGTGACCGCCCCTTTTCTTCTTTTTTCTTCCTTAGCTTTGCTTTGCAAAAGCGAGCATTCCCAACTCCCGTCTTCACTTCAGACAGTGTGTCCGGCAGAACTCCTCGAACTCCGAGCGGTAGCCGTTGAACACATTGATGTCGACCTCCGACCGTATGCCTTCCACGCGGCCGTCGGGACAGAGCTGCCATACGGCCAGATGCACGTCGGGCTTGAATTCACCGTAGCGCGCGATCCATACGTTGTAGCCGCGCTTGATGTCGGGAGCCAGCGGCAGGTAGCGGTTGACAAAGCTTTGGCCCACATATAGTATGGGGCGCACGCCGACACGGCGCTCCACGGTCTGCAGCCATATGCGTACTGCCTTGAAGAGTGCTTCGGCACCGCCCATCTTGCGTATCTGCGCATCGGAAGGCTCCACATCGAGCACCGGCGGGAAGTCACCTTTTGAAAAGACGGAATGGGCCAGGAAGTTCGCCGCCTGCTGCGCTGCCGGAGTGATGGTCGAGAAGAAGTGGTACGACCCGCAGACGATGCCCTGCCGGCGGGCTGCAGCATAGTCGGAGCGGTAGTAGGCATTGCGGAGTGACTTGCCTTCGGTCGACTTGATATAGCAGAACGACACGGGATAGTCGACCTTGCCCGACACGCGCTTCCGGCTGAGCGTACCGAGATGGGTGATGCGCACCTTGCTCCAGTCGATGGCATACTTGTGGCGCCCCACATCGTGCTGGAAGCGTGACACGTCGATGCCGTACACACGGTCGGCCGTATATTCGAGGCGCTCGCCGAGGTAGCGGTTCTGCCGCCAGTCGCCCACACGCAACCGCTTGCCGGGGATGAGCGAAAAGCCGAAACCGTCGGGCAGGCCGCCGCGCCACTGTCCGCGGTAGTACCGCAGGTTGTTGCTCAGAAACCAGCCGTAGCCGGCGAAGGCACCGTTGCGGTCGTACGTGCCTTGATAGATACCTGTACTGTCGGTATGCAGACCGCTGACAAGGGTGTCGGAGGCCCAATTGCCCACGATACGGTGGCCGAGACTGTCGTGCATGATGCCGCAGCCGCTGCGCTGTCCGTGCTTCCACTGTCCGGCATAGACCACACTGTCGCCCACGGCCAGCACGCCGTAGCCGTCGGGACGGCCGCCGGAAAGCGTGCCACGGTACATACTGCCGTCCTTCAGCCGCACGGTGGCGGTGTCGGGCTGCACGTCGCTGCAAGACGAAAGGCCGAAGACCACAAGCGCCAGGAGCAACAAAGAACGGAAAACAGGAGAGTGCTTCATCGTCTGCCTCCTTTCCCCGCCAGACGGCGGACAACGGCCCGCGGCACGACACGGCGGCCGTCGGTCAGTCCCGAGAAATGTCCGCGCGCCGTATATACGGGCGACCCGTCGACGACGAGCACGGCCGGCAGGTCGTGGACACCGTCACCAAGACGGCCGCCGACGAGGACACACCGCGCAGCCGTGTCGGAAGCGATGCGCTCGCCCACCCCAGCGTACGACGGCACGACGATGCGGGCCGTATCGGCCGCGCTCCACGGCAGGATACCCACGGGCGACACGTCCGCCGGAGTCTTGCCGTCGGCAGTACGGAGAAGGACGGCAGAAGAGGACGCGTCAGCGGCGGCCAACCGGCACTTCAAGGCCTGCACCCCGCCTGCGGCGGTACGCACATAGGCGGTATAGGCCACGCTGCGACGCAGCGTGTACCGCTTCTTCGGAGAAAGACTGTCGAGAACGGCCAGCGTACGGATGTCGCCGGCGAGCAGCCGGGCATGGCGGTCGGCAAGGGCGGCTATTTCCTGATAGCCGTTGTCCTGCACGCCGTGCACCCGGACATAGTATTGCAGCTCGGACTGTTCGAGGGTCATGTCGGCAATGCGGCGCGAGAGTGCCCTGCGGGTATGCGCCACCAGACTGTCCACGCCCGAGCGCACGGTATCGGGACGGGCGGCAGTGACCGTCACCAGGCGTCCTTCGCACGAGGGCACGCCGACATAGCGGTCTACCCAGCATCCGGCCACCGCAGAGACGGTGACGGCAGAGTCGCGCTCGAGCGTCGGGCCGACAAGCAGACTGTCGCCCTGAACACTGCGGAAAAAGGCCACGGCATGGCCGTCGCAGTCAAGTTCGTACCACGAGCGCACGACGACAAGCGACACATTGCGCCGCATCGAGTCGGCATCGCCCGGACGTACCATCCATGCGAAAGCGGCCGCCACTATGACGATGACCGTCATACTGGCGACCGCCCACCGCTTGGACAGCGGAGAGAAGTTTCGTTTCATGTTGCGAAGTTACAAATAATATCCGGAAGAGGACTTATTTTTCACCTGCTCTTATTTCACCACTACTTTATGTGCGGCTTGGCCCGACTTGACCACATATATGCCCTTGGGCAGGCTGATGTGGCCGGCAGTCTTCAGCGGCGGGCATACGGCACGGCCGCCGAGATCGTACACGCCCACTTCCCGTGTACCGTCGGCAGAGAGGACACCACCGGAGAGGGTGTACGGCAGAAGACCATCTGCCATAGGACCGCAGATGCCGCTGGGGGCGTCCTTGTCGGTCACGCTGACATCGGAGAGGAAGAGATTGCCGTGGTACTTGGGCGTCATGCAGTGGAATCCGTAGTAGTACACGCCGTCGGCGGGCACGGTGAACTCCAGGTTGTAGACGTTCTTGCTGTCGCTGCTGACCGGCACGGGCACCTCCTCGATGTAGAGCAGGAGCGAGTCCATCGCCTGCGGTGTGCGGGCGTCGCCGAAGCACACCTCCATGGTCTCGGGATAGTCGAGCATGGCCGAGTGGGCCTCGAACGAGAGGATATAGGTATGTCCCTTCTTGTAGTTGACGGGAGGGGAGATGAGCCAGTCGTCGGCATCCTCGGTAGGACTGTAGCCGTAGAGGGCGCAGTTCTTGGTGGCGTCGTATTTCCAGGAGTTGTTGTCCTTGTTGGCGTCGATGATGGTGTAGTAGTTGAGCATGTCGGCCGGAGAGGTCCATGCGCCGCCGTAGGGCACATCGAGCGGCGTGCCCACGATGAGGTTGTTGGAGTAGGCACTCTTGCCGGTCTTGTCGCCGTCGGAGGCGGTGACGAGGTATACGTAGCGGGTCATGTCAGACGGATGGGTCTCGACAAAGCGGCACTCCTTCAGTCCGGTGGCCACGGTCACCTCATAGGGATAGCGCACGACGGTGTAGGTGAGGTTGTCCTTGTTGAGGGGAGCGCCGTTCTGTCCGACGGTAGGTGCATCCCAGGTGAGGGTGGTGGTCAGGCTGTCGGCCGTGAGCGTGATATTGGTGCAGGCGGTAGGAATGTCGTAGCCCACAAAGAACTTTCGCGTCACGGTCGGTCCGTCGCCGCCGTCGCCAGAAGCGGTGACCGTCACACTGTACGACCCGTTCTCCAGCTCGAGCACATCGCTGGTGTACGGCACGCCGGGCTGGCAGACAGCACTGACGAGTGTGTCCTTGTCTTCGACGACGGTCACGGTGACCGGCGTATCGAGCGCGCTGCCGTCGTAGGCCGTAGCGGGCGGGGTGAACTGCAGCCGGCCGGTGGTCGCGCCCTCGGCATCGGGCACAAAGGCGAAGTCGGAGATCACGCCGGGGGCCTTGGCCAGCGGTTCGCGGAAGAAGGCGCCGCTCACCAGCACGAGCTTCGATGTGTACGCCTTGAGCGTGGCGGTAGCGGTGGTGGTCTCCAGTTCGGCGATGCAACTGTACTCGGAATAGAGCGTCATCGACGAGCTGCCGAAGATCCAGTACATTTTTCCGGTGTTCTGGTTGCAGAAGAGCGCCTGCGCACGGGTGTCATTGATGAAGGAGTCGCCGTCGAGCAGCCCTGTCATCTTGATCTCGCCGACCTTGGCCAGTTTGCCGTCGCTCTTGCGCACCTTGGCGAGATACCACACATCCTCCTGTATGCCCTGGTCGTCGTTGACCTGCTCCATGTAGAGGATGTAGAGCTTGCCGGTCTTGTCGCAGCCGAGGGCGGCATAGCGGTACTTCGAGTCGAAGCTCTCGCCCACCTTGGTGGGAGCGCCCGTAGCGGGGTCGATGCACACGAGGTAGGTCTCGGAGTACGACCGGTTGATGCCGTAGATCTTGTCGGTCGTAGGGTCGTAGGCGAGCGACTTGGTCGTGCTCACGCAGCCGTCCTCCAGCTCATGGGCGTCGATCTCCTCGAGCGTCTTGCCGTCGTAGATGCGCCACATGGGGCGCTGCTCGGTGAGGTGCGAGGCATCGTCATACTCGCAGGCATACACCTTGCCGTCGTGATAGGTACATCCGCCGGCCACGGTGGCCGACAGCAGGCACGGGGTGCGGTGGGCCTGGTAGGAGGTCTCATAGTTGAAGGAGTAGTAGCCGGGGTCGAGGGTGGTGTACGAGTCGTACTTGCCGTAGGTGACGGCTCCCACGATGTCGACGCCTTCCATGGCCAGACGGCCGAACAGGTCCTGCGCTCCGGCGGCAATACTGAAGCACGCGGCAGCGAGGAGAAGGCATGTCTTGTAAAGGTAATTCATCTTGGTCTGTAAATAATATTGGCGCAATAATGAAACGCCGCGCCTAAAAAACGTAAAAAAGCGGATATGGACACGGCCAGGGGAGAGGCGGTCCATATCCGCGAGCATCAGGTTATTGTCTTATGACGTGCTCCGTATCTTGGAACGCGCCTTATTTTACAATCTTCAGTTTGTGTACGCTGCCGTCGGCTTCGGTCACCTTCACCACATAGATGCCGTCGGCAAGTGCGGAGAGGTCGACTGTAGTGCCGGATGCCGTCACGGTCTCTACCAGAGCGCCGCCGACCGTGTATACGCTGACTGCAGAGGCTGCAGGCACGAGAAGGGTCTTGGCTGCCTGGCTGTAGGCCACGATGTTCTGGCCGTCGACCGTGTCGTGGATACCGGTGGCTGCGTCTTCTATAGAGTATACGCAGAGACCGCGCATGCTCAGATAGTACTGGGCGTCGGTCACGTGGAAGCCGATGTTGTAGTCGGTGCTCTCGCTGACGCTGAACTGCTCGGTGGCGAAATCGCCGAATCCGTTCTGCTTCAGGCTCGGGTGCGAAGCCAGTACCGTGGTCTGGGCCTCGGCGGTGGGAGCGGTGCCGATGGTCACATCGACGCTGGCCTCATAGTCGCGTGCGGTCTTCAACTGGTACTTCAGGATGTAGCGCTTGCCGGTCTGCAGGGCTACAGAGGGAGAGATGAGCCAGTCGTCCTCGATATTGGAACCCATCTTGTACTTGAAGTAGAAGATGTCGGAGTAGTCGTAGAGCCATGTACCGGTCGTGGTGCCTTCCTCGCTGTTGGCGTCGATGATGGTCCAGTCGTTCTTGGTCGTACTGTTGACGATATACTGCTTGACGAGCTTCTCGCTGCCGGTGATGTCGTCGAGGTTGACCGTCTGGCTGACGGCGGCAGACTCGTTGTCGCCGATGAAGGCCACTGCGGAGTATTCAGCCTTGCCTTCGAAGGTGGCGGGAGTATATTCGTACTCGACTATCTCGCCGGCCTTGAGGTCATCGAAGGTATCGATGAGGGTGCCGTTCTCGTAGAGCTTCACGCCGACGGGGTTGACGATAGCCAGACCATCGGTATCTTCGGTCGGTGTGTTCCATGAGAGCATGACGGTCTTGGTCTTGCTGTCGATGGAGGCCATGAAGTCGGAGACGGCCTTCGGGGTGGCCTTCTCGATGCAGGTCACGTCGAGAGAGAGGAGCGAGAGCTGTCCGTTCTCGGGGTTCGGGGTCTTCACGTGGAAGGCGATGTACTTGTCGCCGTCCTCGGTGCAGGAGTAGCGCAGCGAACTGCCGGTGTGGTCGGTAGTGACATACTCGTGGGCCAGCACGGTGGTGAGGGCCTCAACGGTGGCGGCGGAACCGATGCACACGTCGATGGAGTCGGGATCGAAGGCGCCCTGCTGGGCAAACTCCCAGGTGATCTTGTAGTCGACACCGTCCTGGAGCTTCACGGCGGGCGTGATGATCCACTCGTCGGCAGCAGCTGCAGCGTCGTCGCTGTCGTAGGTCAGTCCGGAGATACCGTCAATGGTAGTCCAGCTGTGTCCGTCGGCATTGCCGTCGATGAGGGTATAGCCGTCGGTGGCACCGGCAGCGGTGAAGTCGCCGGCAATGATGGTGTCGCCCGGTTCGTGGGGAACGACGGGTTCAGGCTCGGGCAGTTCAAGGTCGATGACGTGCACATACTCGTAGGTGGCGTGCGAGCGCTGGCTGGAAGCGCCTTCCTTGTCGCTGAACTCCACGTTGGTCATGGCCAGTATCTTGTCGATTCCGGCAGGAGCGACGGCGGTGTCGCCATTGACGATAAATCCGGCTTCCTTCGACACGAGGATGGTCACGGTATCGGATGCGGCCGTGTAGCCCTTGTCCTGTGCGTAGCGGTCGGTACCCTTGGCAGCGGTGTAGACCGTGATCTGCTTGTCGCCCTTCTTGTAGTAGACGTGTACCACCTCGCTGTCGTCGCCGGAGGGAGTCCAGGAGCTGGTCTCGCTACCGAAGGAGAGGATATTCTCGGTGGCGCCGGTGCAGGTGCCGACCAGGATCTTGGCCTCGACATACTGCTTGTCCCAGTCGATGTCGGCATTCCATGTGAAGCCTTCGCCGGTAGCTACATAGCCGTCTTCTACGACTGCGGTGCCGTCGGGTGTAGGTTCGGGTGTAGGATCAGGACCGGGTCCGGGGGTCACTTCCTCGTCGCTCTCCACCTTCAGGCCCACGAGGTAGGCACCGTCGTAGGTACCCGATGTGGTGTTCTCCACGATGTGGAAGGCGAGGTGGTAGGTGCCGTCGGACTCAACGGAGAACTTCACCGTATCGGGGGTGATGGCGGTGTAGTCGGCAGCGGGGTTGAGCGTATCGAGTGCCGTGAAGGAAGAGGCATCGGTGGTCGATGTGCCCAGCTCGAGCGTGAGGATGGGGTTGTTGTTCTTCACGGTCTGAGCCGTGGCGGTATACTGTACGCCAGCCTTCAGGTCGAGGGCGGGCGAGATGTAGTAGTCGTTGTGCTGCGAATCCCAGTCGTGCATGATGCGCACGGCACTGTGGTAGCCGTAGGTGTTCTTGTCGTAGAGACAGTTTGACTTCCAGTTCCAGGTCGTGCCGGTCTTCTCGCTGGCGTCAAGGATAGTCCAGTCGGTAGGCTCGGTGGAGAAGTCGGAATCGAGCAAGGTCGAAGATACGGGCGTGGGTTCGGGCTCGGGGGTGACGGTACCGCCGCCCGACTCGCCGTCGGAGGTATAGACCTTCATGCCGAGAATAAATCCGTAGTAGCGGCTGTCGCTCTCCACGCCGTGGAAGGCGAGGTAGTAGGTACCGTCGGCAGTGGGCGTAAACTCGGTGGTGTCGGCCTGCTCTTCCTTGGTCTTGTTCTTGGTGTAGCCTACCGGCTCGAGCGACGTGAGGGTCTCGAAGCCCGACACCTCGGTCTGCGAGGTGCCGACCTCAAGGGTCATCTCGACACACTGTGCAGCCGTATTGTAGCTGGTGCCGGTCAGCGTCACGATCTTGTAGGTGACACCGCCCTTGAGCTCGAGTGCGGGCGACACGTAGTAGTCGTTGTGGGTGGAGCTCCAGTCGCGGCCCAGACGGATGCAGGGATAGTAGGAGTAGGTCTGGGAGTCGCTGTAGCCGGCCTCCGTAAATTTCCATGTCGTGCCGGTCTTTTCGCTCTTGTCGACGGCGGTCCAGCCCGACGGGGCAGACGACAGGGCCGTAAAGTCGACATCAAGCAATACCGTATCGTCGGCCCATCCGGCCACCGTCCCGAAAAGGGCGAGGAGCATAAGGGCAAACGATCTGAGATGTAGAGATTTTACCATAAATATGAAGTTTTAGAAATTCGTTTCTGACTTTGGCTGCAAATAAAGTGCATACTTATGATGCGAAATACCGCCGCGAGGCAGCACAAGAGAAGCATATCGCTTGCAAAAGTAATAAAATATCCTCAAAACAATATCCATATCTTACAAAAATTCTTTTCCGTCTGACACCGCACCTACTACAGAAGCCCTGTAGGGGCGACATAATATAGGGTTGGGGCTCGCCCCTACCGTTTTGTCGGTACAACAACAAAATGCCCCTGTAGGGGGCGCATAATTATATTCGCAACATTGAATTATGCGCCCCCTACAGGGGCATATTTTGTATTATCGCTATGAGGTAGGGGCGAGCCCCTACTCTATATTATGTCGCCCCTACGGGGCTTGGGATACATATTCCCCGTATATACAAATTCCATCACATATACGAATCCATTGTATATACAAATTCCATCACATATACGAATCCATCATATATACAAATTCCATCATACATACGAATCCATCGTATACACGATACACATTTTTACTTGATTACAATCTTCGCACTGTGCGACGTGGATGCGCCCTGCACCTGCAGCACATAGACGCCGGCGGGGAGCGACGAGGCGTCGAGCGTAAGCTGTCCGCCCGATGCGGCAGTGCGGACCACGAGTGCGCCTCCCATATTGTACAGGCTGGCGGCGAGCGAGGTCTCGCCGGCCACAAAGACGTCGACCTGCTTTCCGGTCTGGCGCATCAGGAAGTCCTTGTCGGCGCTGATGGGGCGGAGGGCGGTGGCAGCACGCGAGAGTACCTCCTTCAGTCCGTTGTAGGAGTCCAGACGGCCGTGTCCCCATGCTATATCGTCGGTCACGTAGCGGTCCTTGACGGCAGTCGAGGCGAGGATTTCCTTCACCTCGCTGACACTGAGGCTGGGATCGGCCTCCAGCCAGAGGGCGATGGTGCCGGCCACATAGGGAGTGGCCATCGATGTGCCGCCCTCCTCACAGAGGGAGTCCTCAGTACCATCGATGGCAATGAGCGGGAGATAGGGACGGTCACTCCCATTATACCGGTTGTAGCCGGCCGTGACATTATTGCCGGGGGCGGTAATGTAGGGTATGGTGCGGCCGTCAAGCAGATGGGCATAGGAAGAGAACGTGGCCAGGCTGTCGAGCACCTCATGGTCTACTTTGATGTCTTTTTCGTAGATCCGGCTGTTGTAGGCGCCTACCGGTATGATACTCTTGGCCATGGCCCAGGCATCGCCGTTGCCGTCGGCCGAAAGGCAGTCGGTCACGGCGCCCTCCTCAAGACTTTCATCGGCTGCCGTCAGATAGGTATTGAAGACATCACCCGAGGCCTTGACGACCTGTCCGCCCTCACCTTCTATAAGGAAGGCGATGCCGTACTCGCCGTATGGCGTCATGTTCAGTCTGTCGACCGTCACCGTTGCGACATAGCGTCCGCAACCGTTGAGACGGGAGGCGATGCCCAGAACGCCGCCAAACTGCTCGGTGAAGGTATCGTTGTGCAGATATTCGTCGTTGTCGGCGTCGCTGGCAAGGCCGGAGAGGTAGGTATACTTGCCGTCGGTATTCTTGTCGAGCACGGGCATACGGTAGACCACCTCGCCGTACCGGGTGATCAGGACCGTGACCTTCAGCGGTTTGTCTGTCGTTGTGGAGAAATAGTACTCACCGGACACAGGCGGATACTCGCCGCTTACATCCTGTTCGGCTGCAGTGCAGGCACGCACCAGCAGTTTTTCGCCGCCGGCGGCACATACATGATATACGCAAGCAGGTTCATAGCCGGAGTTGCCCGCCGACACACAGACGGGCATCTGCTGGCCCAGCGTGTCGAGCAGCGCCAGCATGTCGTCGTCGTTGTCGGTAGCGGCAGTGGCCATGTCGCCTATCGACAAGCTCACCACCTTGGGCCGTGCCGTCTGCTTGTAGGCATAGTCTGCCAAATGCACCATGGTCTCAGACATATTCAGTCCAGTTAAAGTCATCGCGAAGCAGGCCATGTCGACACCGGGAGCGACACCTTCATAGGCTACTCCGCCGGCCGTCACCTTGCTGCCCGAAAGGATGGTAGAGGTATGGGTACCATGGTAGTTCAGGTAGCTCTCGTACTCCTGCAGCTGGCCAAGTGTCGTGAGGACATTGCCGTCCTCATCGCGGAAATAAACAACCTTCGACGTGCCGTCAGCGCGCATCATCATGGGATGGGCAGGCTGGAAACCGATATCCTCTATCAGGGCCAGCACGCCCTTGCCGGTGTAGGGCTGCACCAGTCCGTCGCCGCTCTTGATACGATTGACACCGGTCCTGGCATGGGCGTCGTTGAGAAAGAGCTTTGCCTTGCGGGGCAGCGACATGTGTCTGACGCGCGCGTCAGCTGCCATGCGGCCCAACTGTGCCGCAGTGGCCTTCACCGTGGCGAAGCCCATTGCGCTGGAGGTAATCTCGGCACCGTAGGCAGACAGTATGTCGGGACTGCTGCCGGGCTGCATGCGCACGACCACACTGATGCGCTGCTCGGCTGCAGCGGCACTGCGGGCCGACGACGACTGCCGGGAGGCATCCATGCCGGCCTGGTTGATCCGGCCGACCAGAGCGAGTTCCATCTTGGCACGGCTTCCTGCGGGAAGGGCATTGCCTATGGCTCCGGACTGGGCAAATCCGCCCGTTGCCGACAGGGCAAGCAGAACGGAAGAAATGATGTTCTTGTACATATAGTTTTTTATGTTAGTGGACAATACCTAAAGGCGTATTCTGGAAATTCCACACATTGTCAAAGACGATTTTTAGAACTCGCCTAAAGACATGCGCAAAATTATACAAAATCCGCCAACTGCACGGCCTTTTCGCCAAAACATCGGTCCTGCAGGCGCAAAAAAGCGAAAAAGAGCATGCGGGAATTGCACGAAAGCGGAAAAACGTGTAAGTTTGCACCCGATGGCGAACTGTCTCCGACTCACTCTACTCACCCTCCTCCTCTTCGCCGGCCAGCGAGCCGACGCGATGGGGCGCGACGCATGGTATCTGCTGCAGCGCATTTTCAGATATGCGTCCGCCATAGACACCTGCCGACAGGAGCCGGCCACCTTCTACGCCTACCAGAAGTACCTGCTGCAGACCCGGCGGCGCAACGTCATCCTGCTATCCGTACCCACGATGTACACCATCGCCCACGGCGGAGAGCGCGAGTATGCGGGCGAAGCCTACGACCGGGTGAACGACCGCGGACTGCACGGCTTCAGCGCCACACGGCTACTCGAGCGGACCACCTTCCCGCGGGGACGGCGCGCCATGCCCACGCTGCTCAAGTACCTCACACCCCGCATGTACGACAAGGTGCTCATCGACCGCCACATGCTCTCCCCCTTCCACCGCAGCAACCGCAACTACTACCGCTACCGGCTCGACAGCGTGGTGCGCGACACGGCCTACCTGCACTTCCGCCCGAGGGTGAACAACACGCAGCTCGTCAGCGGACAGGCCCGCGTGATGATATGGTCGGGCCGCATCATCAGCGCCGACCTGCGCGGCGAGTACGACATGGTGCGCTTCCGTCTCTCCGTCGACATGGGACGCGACGGGATACGCACGCTCATCCCCGACGGCTGCCGTCTCGACGCCACCTTCCGTTTCCTGGGCAACGACCTCCACATGGACTACCTGGCGCAGTACAACCTGCCCGCCGTGCTGACCGACAGTGTCACCGACCGCGGCGACACGGCCGCCATCGCCCGCATACGCCCGATGCCGCTCACGGCCCACGAGCAGGACATCTTCGCCCGCAAGTATGCCGCCGACGACTCCATCGCCGCCGACACCGCCGCCGCACACAAGCGCCAGAGGACACTGGCGCGATGGATGTGGGACAACATCGGCGAGCGGCTGCTCACCCGCATCAAGTCGAATTTCGGCAACCGCGACCAGGGCTACTTCCGCATCAGTCCGCTGCTCAACCCGCTCTACCTCGGATACAGCGGCCGCCGCGGACTGACCTACAAGATCGACATCCGCGGCAACTACTTCTTCAGCCCCAACTCACTGATAGAGACCCGACTGAAGGCCGGATACTCCTTCAAGCAGCGGCAGTTCTACTTCAACGTCCCCCTCACCTACTACTTCGACCGGCGGCGCACGGGATTTCTGCGCGCCGAGGTGGGCAACGGCAACCGCATCACCAACTCCACCGTGGCCGACGCCATCAAGAGCGAGCACCGCGACTCGGTAGACTGGAGCAGGATGAACATCTCCTACTTCCGCGACATGTACGCCAAGTTCACCGCCAGCTACGCCCCACTCTCCTGGCTGACCATAGAGGCGGCCATCGTCACCCACCGCCGCACGGCCATCGACAAGGCGGCCTACATCGAGGCAGGCCTGCCCACGCACTATACCTCCACGGCCCCGATGCTCGAACTGCGCTTCCGGCCGGGAGGCAACCGCGGTCCGGTGATCGCGGCCGACTACGAGCGGGGTATCCGCGGTTTCCTGGGCGCCAACATCACCTACGAGCGCTATGAGTTCGACGCCCAGTACAACCTGCACCTCTCGCCGCTGAGCGCCGTACAGATACGCACGGGCACGGGCTTCTACACCCACAGGGGCAAAGACTGGTTCTTCCTCGACTACACCAACTTCCACGACTCCAACCTGCCGGAGGGATGGAACGACGGCTGGGCCAACAACTTCGAGCTGCTCAACTCCAACTGGTACAACGCCTCTGACTACTACATACGCTCCAACGTCACCTACGAGTCGCCCCTGCTCGCCCTGTCGTGGATACCGCTGGCCGGACGCTTCATCGAGAAGGAGCGCATCTACGTCAACGTGCTCCACGTGCGCAAGCTGCACCCCTACATAGAGTACGGCTACGGATTTGCCACGCGCGCCTTCTCCATCGGCCTGTTCGTAGGACAGAGCAACGGCAAGTTTGAGGGGTTCGGATGCAAATTCGGCTTCGAACTCTTCCGGCATTGGTGACACACCGCAGATTTATTCGTACCTTTGCAGGCGCAAAGCACTCAGAAAGACAAAAGACACCAAAAGACATATGGACAAGGAACAGATCATGCGCAAACTCCGCATCGGAGAACTCAACGCCATGCAGCAGGACACCGCCAAGGCCCTGCTCCACTCCGACAAAGACATCATCGTGCTCGCACCTACCGGCAGCGGCAAGACCCTCGCCTATCTCCTGCCGCTCGTCGAGCGCCTCGACCCCGCATCAGACCAGGTACAGGCCGTCGTCATCGTGCCCGGACGCGAACTGGCCCTGCAGTCGCATGAGGTGTTCCAGAGCATGGGCACGGGACTGCACTCGGCCTGCCTCTACGGCGGACGCCCCACGATGGACGAGCACCGCCTCATCGTCCGCACCCGCCCGCAGGTGGTCTTCGCCACGCCGGGCCGCCTCAACGACCATCTCGACAAGCTCAACTTCGACGCCGCCGGCGTACAGTGGCTCGTGATCGACGAGTTTGACAAATGCCTGCGCATGGGCTTCCGTGCCGAGATGGAGAAGGCCGTCGGCAGCCTGCCGTCCGTCAAGCGCCGCATACTGCTCTCGGCCACCGACGCCGAAGAGATGCCGGCATTCGTGCAGATGGGCCGCACCGAGCGCATCGACTACCTCACCGACGACGAGCAGACGCCCGACCGCATCTCGCTCTTCACCGTCAGAAGCGCCGAGCGCGACAAGCTCGCCGCCCTCGCAGCCCTGCTCTCCTCGCTCGGCGAGAGCCAGAGCATCGTCTTCATGAACTACCGCGACGGCGTAGAGCGCGTGGGCGACTACCTCTCGGCCGAAGGGTACGCCGTGAGCACCCTGCACGGCGGAAAGGACCAGCGCGAGCGCGAGGAGGCCGTCTACCGCTTCGCCAACGGGTCGGCCAGCGTGCTCGTAGGCACCGACCTGGCTGCACGCGGACTCGACATCGCCGGCGTAGACAACGTGATACACTACAACCTGCCCGTCGGCGAGGAGGAGTACATCCACCGCGTGGGACGCGTGGGACGGTGGGAAGCCACCGGCCGTGCCTTCCTCCTGCTCGGGCCCGACGAGGAAGTGCCCGAATATGTCAAGGAGCCCACGTCCCCCTATACACCGCAGCCCACACAGGGAGGCGCCCCGCAGCCGCGCATGACCACACTCTACATCGGCAAGGGCAAGCGCGACAAGATATCCAAGGGCGACATCCTGGGATTTCTCTGCAAGACGTGCGGACTCGAGGGCAAGCACATCGGCCGCATCGACGTCTACGACCGCTACGCCTACGCCGCCGTCAGCCGCACCATGGCCGACAAGGTAGTGAAACGGGCCGCAGGCGCCAAGATCAAGGGCGTGAAGACGACCGTCGAGAAGGTCAGGAAATGACGGGGAGGAAAAGAACTTGACACTGCATTTCTGCCGTGCCCGAAATTTTATTGGAAATAGGTTTAATCACGGATGTACGATACTTTCATTCTGCAAATTGACCTATTCTGATTTTACTTCCAGCCCCGTAGGGGCGACATAGTATAGGATAGGGCCTCGGCCCTATCTTCACGGATATCTCGCAAACATTGCCCCTGTAGGGGGCGCATAATTCAACCCATGCGGAAAATTGAATTGTGCGCCCCCTACAGGGGCATATTGTTGGCGTATACGAAAAAACGTAGGGGCGTGCCCCTACGCTATACTATACCGCCCCTACGGGGCTGGTTGCTGAAAAATGGCGGTGCTGGCTTTATCTTGCCATCACCTTATAGGCACGTCCTCCCACCTTGACGATATATACCTGTCCGTCGGCAAGGGTCAGCGTGTTGGCACCCGCCTTGCCGTCAAGGGTCTGGCGGGAGCAGCCGTCAAGGGTGTACAGATAGACTGGTGAAGGATGCGACAGCGTCACGACAAGGGTATTGCCGCTGAGCACGACCTGCGGTGCGCCGTCGGCCGCTGCATGGCCGTCTATTCCGGTAGCCGTACCGAGGTCTGCATAGACCATGGGCGACGTTTCGGACTGGATCTTGTACTCGAGGTCGTTGTTGCGCCATCCGGTGACGGTATAGCCGTACATCTTGCCTGCATCAAGGCCCGTAAAGTTGTATGACGTCGTCTTGGGGTCGTCGATAGCTACGGCATCGAGCGTGACGGTGGTGATGTCGCCGACCTCCACCTCCTGGGTGATGGTCACCTCCTCAAGGAAGAACTTCTTCATCTTGGCGTCCTCAAACGAAAGCATGGTCTGGGAGTCGCCGTCGCTCACCTCCCAGGTGTCGTCCACATTGCCGTCGGCATCGTAGGTGGAGCGGTGGATGTCGTTCTGGCTGGTGGCATAGCCGTAGTGGTAGACGGCCAGATTGTCGCCGGCAGTGCCATGGGCCTTGACGTGTATCTTGTACTTGCCGTTCTTGGCCGAGAGGTTCATCTCAGGAGAGTGTACATAGGCCAGGGAGAAGCGGCTGCCGCTGTTGGCGCCCAGCATGCCTTCGGCGCCCAGCATCTGTGCACCGGTCCATCCGGGATAGTCGGTGAGGCCGTCGGCAGGAGAGTCGACCGATACGGGAGAGTCCATGGTACCGTCCGTAGACTTGGAGAATGTCTCTGCCATGATGGTCTTCACGCCTGACTGCTGCTCGGTGTCGAAGCGGTAGGGCTGCAGTGTATAGCCGAGCGCCTTGGGCAGATACTCCCAGTTGGCTGTAAACGATGTGCCGCTGATGTCGCTCGCCGGAAGGGCGTTGACATTGAGGAAACCGTCTACATACATGATGTACGACATGTCGGACACCTCGTCGCCGTTCTTGGCCTTGAGATAGTAGTAGTATACCTTCTCGGCATCGAGGCCGATGGCCTCATAGAAGGTGTAGTTGTCTACAGGCAGGTCCTGCACCACATACTTCGGGGCGGGATAGTCGTACTGGATGGAGTTGATGGCCAGATCGCCCACGTCGTGGCCGTCGGTCTTGACCAGTTCGAACACCACCTTGCCTACGTTGGCGGCACGGTAGCCGAAAGCCTCGTTGACATCGAGCTGGTCTTTGAGATAGAAATAGTAGGCTTCTACCTGGCCGTAGCTGATCAGCTCGCCCTCCTTGTCGTAACGCGAGATACGGAAGATGCTGGAATTGTCTTTGGTGATGCCGTCGGCATTGATGAGATTGGCGCTGATGACGCAGTCAGACATGTTGCCGCCTACCATGAGGGTGGTAGACACCTTGTCGCCGTCGGCATCCATGCAGATATGGTTGCGGTCGTTGTAGTACACCACTTCCTTGGAGCCGCTGGCCGTGAGGTCGAGCTCGAAGCCGGCAGGCACATTGGGGTCGGTGGTGTCGAGACGGCCGTCGGTCTGGCGGACATTGGCGAAGGTCTCGTTGTAGCTGACCGTGCTGTCGCCCAGCGTGTAGATACTGAGGAGATACTGGCTGGCATCGGAAGATTCGTTCCAGTTGGCCACGAACGACGTTCCCGCATACTCCGTAGGATAGCCCACCTTGGGTGGGTTGACGCCGGCATACGCCGACATTGCTGTTGTTGCCAACAGCGAGAGGATGAAGTAGATTTTCTTCATGTTTCCGGTTTTGATTCATTGTCGCTCCCGCAAAAAACGCTGCGCACATGCCGGGAGACCTGCGTACCTGCGCAGCCGGTTGTCTTTTTCCATGCCAAAGGTATCAAAAAAACGGCAGACACATGACATACCGTCGGCTTTTTGCCGCCGGCGGACCGACATTTACCAAATTTATCCGAAACAGCCTAAGCCCCGTAGGGGCGGCATAGTATAGCGTAGGGCCTTCTTGCCAAGGCAAGCGACAAAGTCGAGCGGGCCCTACGTTTTAGGATTGTGTTTTGACCGTTGCCCCTGTAGGGGGCGCAAATTCAACCGCCATCGGAAGAAATTCAACGAATTTCACGAATTTAGAAATGCATATGTTTATTCGTGAGATTCGTAAAATTTGTGGTTAAAACCCCAATTCCGTAGTTTTTATAAACCACTAATCCAACGAATTTTCACGAATATAGAAATGCATATGTCTATTCGTGAGATTCGTAAAATTTGTGGTTAAAACCCCAATTCCGTAGTTTTTATAAACCACTAATCCAACGAATTTTCACGAATATAGAAATGCATATGTCTATTCGTGAGATTCGTAAAATTTGTGGTTAAAACCCCAATTCCGTAGTTTTTATAAACCACTAATCCAACGAATTTTCACGAATATAGAAATGCATATGTCTATTCGTGAGATTCGTAAAATTTGTGGTTAAAACCCCAATTCCGTAGTTTTTATAAACCACTAATCCAACGAATTTTCACGAATGGACATATGTGGTGCAACGTGCCCATCTTATGCGTCCCCTACGGGGGGCTTGTCACTTCTTGTTTTTCTTGTATTTCGCCACTTCCTGCTTGGCCTTGGCCAACTGCTCCATGAATGCCTTGTCGGCATGCAGGCGGGCGACAACCGCACTGGCCACGACACGGCCGGCATCGACATCGCTCTGGTAGTGCACGCCGCAGATGACGCGGCTCTGCCCGTGCTCGAACCCGCGGCGGAGTATCTCGTCCTGGCGGTCGACATTGATCTCGGCCAGCACCAGCGCCGTGGCCCAGCCGATGGCCGTATGGCCCGAGGGATAGGAACCGTTGGTGGAGAGTCCCTTCTCGTCGTCGGGCGTGAGCGACTGCTCGCCGAAGAACATGAACGGGCGCATGCGCTGGTAGTAGTTCTTGGCCTCGCGCGTGGCCAGGTCGCCGGCATCGCCTGCCGTACGCACGATGAGCTTGTACACCTCGGGCGTGCCGTCCTTGGTGATCTTCATGCCGAAAGCCTCGGAGAAAGCGGCCGACAGTCCCTCGCCGCCCAGTTTGGCATCCTCGAAGGCCTGCTTGCCGCGGGGAGTGATGCGCTGCATCTTGCCCCACTTGTACTGTGCCTCGTCGTAGGCAAACTGCGCACTGCCGGGCTGGGGAGGCGGCGGAAGGAGCTTCACGCTGCTCGCCACGTCGTCGATGCTCAGGAAATACTCGTCGGGATGGTTGCGCACGTCGTACACCCACGACTGTGCCACGGCTGCCGCCGCCGTCAAGGCGAAGGCCAGGGTAAGGAAGGTTTTCTTCATAATATAAATAGATTTGGGTCAGACAAATATTTTTTTGGCCTGACAAACGCCCCTCCTTCGCAGCACCGGCTGCCGGAGGGGTACGGCCAGGATGCAAACTTACACAAAAAATCGGACACTGCCAAATGCCGCCGGTGACAAAACGCCACCGCCACTTGGCAATCTTTGCGGAATTGTATACCTTTGCACACGCTACGCCATACATCAGGCGAAAGCAATCTCATGAACAAGACCATCATGAACAAGACCATCATCCGCTTTCTCAAGGACTGGACACTGCCCATCAGCATCGGCACCGGCATAGCCGTATACCTCATCTTCGCACTCATACCCGCACTCGACGGGTTTGCCACGGCCGCCGCCCCCTTCTTCGACGCGATACTGCCGATGTTCATGTTCCTCATTCTCTTTGTCACCTTCTGCAAGGTGGACTTCCGCCGCCTGCGCCCCACGGCATGGCATCTGTGGGTAGGCGTGTTCCAGGTGCTCACCGTAGCGGCCGTCACGGCCGTCATCGTGGGCATGCACCTCACCGCACGCCCGCTCATCCTCGCCGAAGCGCTGCTCACCTGCATCATCGGCCCGTGCGCGGCGGCAGCCCCGGTGGTGACGCAGAAGCTCGGCGGCAACCTCGAGGAGATGACCACCTACACGTTTCTCTCCAACCTCATCACCGCCCTGCTCATACCCGTCTGCTTCCCGCTCATCGACAAGGACGCCGACATACACTTCTTCGCCGCCTTCATACTCATACTCCACAAGGTGTTCACCGTGCTCGTCGTGCCGATGATACTCGCCTTCATCGTGAAGCACTACGTCAAGGGCCTCTGCCGCCGCATCACCTCCGTGCGCGACCTGTCATACTACCTCTGGGGAGGGTCGCTGCTCATCGTGTCGGGCACGACGGCGAAAAACATCATGCACGCCGACACCTCCACCGCCTTTCTGCTCGTCATCGCCGCCACGTCGCTCGTGCTCTGCCTCTTCCAGTTTGCCAGCGGACGTCTCATCGGCCGCCGCTTCGGCGAAGCCATCAACGCCGGCCAGGCCCTCGGACAGAAAAACACCGCCTTCGCCATCTGGATCGCCTACGTCTACCTCACCCCCCTCTCCTCGGTAGGGCCCGGCTGCTACATACTCTGGCAGAACATCATCAACAGCTGGGAGATATGGGCCGCACAGAAGGCCGCACGCCGGCAGCAGCGCCAGGCGTAAGCACTCCTAAAAACTGCCAAAGGCCACAAAAAATCCGCCACAAAAGAACAACCATACAGAAATTTGTCATGAACATCAATCTGAAAGAAAACAAGGAAGAATTTCTCCGTCTGCTCCGCTCCACCGAGCGCGAGGGCGTGGAGGACGCCATCGAGGAACTGGAAAAAATGGGCTTCTTCTCCGCACCGGCCTCTGCCGGACACCACCTCAACGTAGAGGGCGGACTCGTGCTCCACTCGCTCAACACCTGCAAGGCTGCCCTGGCCATCTGGGAAGCCATGAAGACGCTCGAACCGTCGCTCAACACCGAAGTGCGCCGCGACAGCATCATCATCGCCGCCCTGCTGCACGACGTCTGCAAGTCAGACATCTACAAGCGCACGGTCAAGAAGCGCAAGAACGCCCTCGGACAGTGGGAGGACTGCGAGGGCTACAAAGTGTCGTACAAGTCGTTCCCGATGGGCCACGGCGAAAAGTCGCTCGTGCTGCTGCTCTGCACCAGCCTGCAGCTCGACGACGACGAGATGCTCGCCATCAGATGGCACATGGGCGCATGGGGCATCAACCAGAACAGCTACGAAGACATCCGCAGTTTCGACACCGCCCAGAAGCTCTACCCCCTCGTCTGCATCATACAGGCCGCCGACGGCATGGCCGCCAACGTGATGGAACGCACCGGAGGCGAGATCGACGAATTGTAGCCCCGGCCCCGTAGGGACGGCATAGTAAAAACGGCGCAAGTAGCCCAGCCCCGTAGGATATGTATGTAAAAACGTCACAAGAAACGCGGCGCAAGAAGCCTAGCCCCGTAGGGGCGGCATAATATAGGATAGGGCTTTAGCCCTATCTCATGGGCCAATTAAAAAATGCCCCTGTAGGGGGCGCATAATTCAATTTTCTCAATCGGTTTAATTATGCGCCCCCTACAGGGGCAATTTTGTACGGATATCCCATAATAGGGCTAAAGCCCTATCCTATATTATGCCGCCCCTACGGGGCTAGGCTTCTTGCGCCGTTTTTTTTTGCATACTACCCACCTACGGTCTTCCTGCATTTTTCAAACGCCCCTGTACGGTTGCTACAAAGGCCTTGTACGGTTGCTACAAGGCCTTTGTACTGACGCTACAAGGCCCTTGTACTGTCCGTACAAGGGCCTTGTAGCAAAACGCATAGAGGAATGACTGACTTTTCCTGATTTCAGTAGACTCGGTCACTGTTTGTGCTTGTGTGTCATGATGTCGAGCACCATGTCGTCGGTCTTGCACATGGCCTCGGCCCCGATGCTGGTGAGATTGTGTATGGACCGGTCTACATCGTCCTCGATGATGCCTTCAGCCGACGTCACGCACCGGCCTTCCATCGAGAGGAGGGCGGAGAGGAGGGCCGTCGACACGCCCGACGAGATCTTGAGGGCGCAGCTGGGCTTGGCCCCGTCGCAGATCATGCCCGTGAGATTGGCGATCATGTTCTGCACCGAGTGGCAGATGCGCTCGTAGTCGCCGCCCATAAGATAGGTGATGCCGCAGCTCGACCCGATGCTCGCCACCACGCAGCCGCAGAGGGCAGACAGTTTGCCGAGGCTCTGCTTGATGTAGATGGCGGTGAGGTGGCTCAGCGTGAGGGCGCGTATGAGCTCCTCCTCGGTATTCTCGTTTTCCTCGGCATACACGGCCACGGGATTGGTGGCGCAGATGCCCTGGTTGCCCGACCCGCTGTTGCTCATCACCGGTATCATCGCTCCGCCCATGCGCGCGTCGCAAGCGAGTGCGGTCTTGGAGATGATGTGGGAGAAGATGCTGTTGCCGAAGATGCCGTGACTCAGCGGACGGTCGATGGTCTTGCCCAGACAGTGGCCGTAGTTGCCCTTCTTCGACTCCTCGGCGGCACGGAAATTGTAGTCGCGCGTCTCGAGGATAAACCTGATCTCCTCTACGGGAGCAGTCATGGCAAAGTCGTAGACGGTGCGCAGGGTGAGGGCCACGTCGCAGCCTTCCTCCTCGGATGCGGAGGCGCTGCGGTGGTCGAGGAGTACCCCGCCGTCGCGCTCGAGGTAGACAAAGTGGGTATGGTCGCGGGCAATGACGGCCGTGGCCACATGGCCGTCGGCCTCGCAGCGCGCCTCGACGTAGAGCTTGTCGCACTCGCCGTCCTTGAGCCGTATGTCGATATGGTCGCCCGCCACATACTCCTTGCCGGCGGCGAGGGATGCTGGGGTGAGGTCCTTGAGCACCTCAAGGGCGTACTCGGACTTTCCGACGAGCGCGCCGAGGGCGATGGCGATGGGCAGGCCGATCATGCCGGTGCCGGGTATGCCCACGCCCATGGCGTTCTTGAGGATGTTGGCGCTGAGCAGCGTGACGATCTTCTCCGGGCGCCGGCCCAGCAGTTCGGTGGCGCGCGCCACACAGAGGGCCACGGCCATAGGCTCGGTGCAGCCCACGGCTGGCACTACCTCGCGGTGGATGAGGGCGATGATGCGCCCGCGCGTTTCCTTGTCAGTCATCGGTGCGAGTAGGTATCAAGTCCGTCCTGGAGATATTTCACGTAGCCGTTGATGTCCTCGTCGTAGGAGCGGCTGCCGCCGAGGGGCTTGCCGTCGGCGTCGATGAGCACGTAGAAGGGCTGGGTGTTGGCGCCGAACTTGTGGCGCTGCAGGTAGCTCCACTTGTCGCCCACGGTGCGGAGCGTGCGCTCCTGACCGTTTTCGGTGACGGTCATCGGCTCGTCGAGCGGAGTCTTGTCGTCGACGTAGAGCGACACGAGGATGTACTTGTCATTGAGCAGGGCGGCCACCTGGGAGTCGGTCCATACGGCGGCCTCCATCTTGCGGCAGTTGACGCAGCCGAAACCGGTGAAGTCTACCATCACGGGCTTGCCCTCGAGACGGGCGGCGGCCATGGCGGCATCGTAGTCGTTGAAGCGGGGGTGCACCTCGTTCTTGTAGAGGTTGAAGTCCTGCGTGTTCATCGGAGGCGCGAAGGCGCTGATGGCCTTGAGCGGAGCGCCCCACAGACCGGGTATCATGTAGACGGCGAAGGCCAGCGAGAGCAGGGCGAGGAAGAACTGCGGCACGTTGGTGCGGCGGTCGTCATCGTCGTGCGGGAAACGAATGAGACCCAGCAGGTAGAGGCCCAGCAGGGCGAAGATGACGATCCACAGCGAGAGGAAGGTCTCGCGGTCGAGCAGATGCCATCCGTAGGCGAGGTCGGCCACGGAGAGGAACTTCAGGGCGAAGGCCAGCTCTATAAATCCGAGCACCACCTTGATGACGTTCATCCATCCGCCCGACTTGGGGGCCGACTTGAGCAGTGTGGGGAACATGGCAAAGAGGGTGAACGGGATGGCCAGCGCCAGGGCGAAGCCGAACATGCCGACCGTCGGCCCGACGATGCTTCCCTGTGTCGACACGGCCACCAGGAGGAAGCCGATGATCGGACCGGTGCAGGAGAAGGAGACGAGCGTCAGCGTGAACGCCATGAGGAAGATGCTGAGCATGCCGCTGGTCGACCCTGACTTGGCGTCAATCTTGTTGGCCCACGACGACGGCAGGGTCAGTTCGAAGGCCCCGAAGAAGGAGGCGGCAAACACGACGAGCAGCAGGCAGAAGAGTATGTTGAACACGGCGTTGGTAGACAGGGCGTTGAGCGCGCTCGCACCGAAGAGCAGCGTGACGACAAGGCCGAGCAGCACGTAGATCACCACGATGCTCACGCCGTAGGTCGTGGCCTCGCGGATGGCCTTGCGGCGGTCCTTGTTGCGCTTGAGGAAGAAGCTGACCGTCATCGGGATGATGGGCCATACGCACGGGGTGAAGAGGGCGAGGAATCCGCCGACAAGTCCGGCGAGGAAGATGTAGAGCAGTGAGCTGGACACGGGTGTCTGATAGGCGGCCAGGTCGTCGATGACGGGCGCCCAGAGGCTGGCGCGGTCGCTGTCGGTGAGCGATGCGGCGGCCTTGGCGGCAGCGGTATCGGTGGCGGCAGTGTCGGCCACGGCCTGGGCGGCGGCCTTCAGCGAGTCAGCCTTGGCACGGGCCAGGTCAGCGGGCGACGGTGTCTCGTCGGCGGAAGCCTCGGCTACGGCCGGCGACTTGCCCTTCTTGGCGAAGGTGACATCGGTCGGGGGCATGCACGCCTCGTCGCTGCATGCGCCGTACTCCAGCGAGAGGCTGAGGTCGTACTGGGGCTTGGTGAAGCGTATCTTCTGCACGAAGGTGACACTGTTCTCGAAGAAGCGCAGGGTGGCGCCGAACATCTTGTCGTAGCGCGAGATCTCGTTGCCGCGGTGCGACAGGCCGCCGACCAGTTCGACACCGTCCTTGCGGCCGACCGTCAGCGAGGCCGACGTGGGCCCGTCGCTGGGGAGTCCGGTGGAATACACGTGCCACCCTTTATCGATGTGGCCGACAAACAGGATTTCAGCTTCGGCGCCCTTGCCCGCCTTCATCTGTGCGGTGAAGGTCACCGGTTCGGCCATCTGCGCGCTCACCGTGATGACGGCGAAAAGGAGCAGGGCCAGTGACATCAGTCTTCTCATCTTTTCTTATTGTCTGTTCTGTATTATTGTCCGCTTTAATGTATAACGGTTGCTTGCCCGTAACGGGCGCCTCAAAAAAACTGCGGCGCCGGAGAACCGCGAAAGGCACGGCAACGCAACGTGCAAAGTTACAGCATTTTTGCGAGACGGGGCCACAAATCGCCGCACAAACTTATACACGCGGGGCGGGCGCTGGGGTTTTCATATCATTTAACGCGCTTTTGCTCCCGTAATAGGCGGAAAAGGCGTAACTTTGTGGCTTATACGACAACAATGTAAGAAAACAAACAAATAAACATACACAAGAAATGGCACAAGAAGACGTTTTCAAGAAGATTGTATCCCACTGCAAGGAGTACGGTTTCGTATTCCCCAGCAGCGAACTCTACGATGGACTCGGCGCCGTGTACGACTACGGTCAGAACGGTGTGGAGCTGAAAAACAACATCAAGGAATACTGGTGGAAGAGCATGGTGTTGCTCCACGAGAACATCGTCGGCATCGACTCCGCCATCTTCATGCACCCGACCATCTGGAAGGCCAGCGGACACGTAGACGCCTTCAATGACCCCCTCATCGACAACCGCGACTCCAAGAAGCGCTACCGCGCCGACGTGCTCATCGAAGACCAGATCGCCAAGTACGAGGAGAAGATCGCCAAGGAAGTGGCCAAGGCACAGAAGCGCTTCGGCGAAAGCTTCGACGAGGCCCAGTTCCGCGCCACCAACCCCCGCGTGCTCGAAAACCAGCAGAAGCGCGACGCCCTGCACCAGCGCTACACCGAGGCCATGCAGGGACCCAACCTTGAGGAACTCAAGCAGATCATCGTCGACGAGGAGATCGTCGACCCCATCAGCGGCACCAAGAACTGGACCGACGTGCGCCAGTTCAACCTCATGTTCTCTACCGAGATGGGTTCCGCCTCCGACGCCACCAGCAAGATATACCTCCGCCCCGAGACCGCACAGGGCATCTTTGTCAACTACCTCAACGTGCAGAAGACCGGCCGCATGAAGATACCCTTCGGCATCGCACAGATCGGCAAGGCATTCCGCAACGAGATCGTCGCCCGCCAGTTCATCTTCCGCATGCGCGAGTTCGAGCAGATGGAGATGCAGTTCTTCGTGAAGCCCGGCACCGAGATGGAGTGGTTCCAGAAATGGAAGGAAACCCGCATGAAGTGGCACCAGGCCCTCGGCTTCGGCGCCGAGAACTACCGTTTCCACGACCACGAGAAACTCGCCTTCTATGCCAACGCAGCCACCGACATCGAATTCAAGATGCCCTTCGGATTCAAGGAAGTCGAAGGCATACACAGCCGCACCGACTACGACCTCACCCAGCACGAGAAATTCTCGGGCAAGGGCATCAAGTACTTCGACCCGCAGGAGAACAAGAGCTACACACCGTACGACATCGAGACCTCCATCGGCGTCGACCGCATGTTCCTCAGCGTGATGTGCCACTCCTACTGCGAGGAGAAGCTCGAGAACGGAGAAACCCGCGTAGTGCTCAAGCTGCCCGCTCCCCTCGCCCCCGTCAAGCTCGCCGTGCTGCCCCTGCTCCGCAAGGACGGACTGCCCGAGAAGGCACGCGAGATCGTCGACGACCTGAAGTTCCACTTCAACACCCACTACGACGAGAAGGACACCATCGGCAAGCGCTACCGCCGCCAGGACGCCGTCGGCACGCCCTACTGCGTCACCGTCGACCACGACACGCTCAAGGACAACACCGTCACTCTGCGCTTCCGCGACACCATGGAGCAGGAACGCGTCAGCATCGACCAGCTCCGCAGCATCATCGAGGACAAGGTGAGCATCTCCAGCCTCCTGAAAAAACTGCAATAAGAACAAGACCGTAGATGAGAAAAGTACACATTATATATATATTCGCGCTCATGGCGTCGCTCTTCACAATGGCGTCATGCAGCGAGAGCGAAGGCACCGAGGAGGAGTTCGCCAACTGGCAGACCAAGAACGAAAGCCAGTTCGACCAGATCTACTCCCAGGCCAAGGCCAAGGCCGACGCCGGTGACAACACCTGGAAGGTAATACGCGGATTCCAGTTCGAGTCTACCGCACCCGCACACAACTACAACAACATCGTCGTGCACGTGCTCACCGAAGGCAAGGGATCGGGCTGCCCGCTCTACACCGACTCGGTACGCATCAACCTGCGCGGCCAGCTGCTGCCGTCGCTCTCCTACTCCGAGGGCTACACCTTTCTGACCACCTATCCCGGCGACTTCGACCCCGCCACCGCAGCCACAGGCAAATACCCGGTCTACACCAGCACCTACGTCACCGACGGACTCTCCACTGCCCTGCAGAACATGCACATCGGTGACCGCTGGATCGTGTACGTGCCCTACCAGCTGGGCTACGGCACCACCGACCAAAGCACCAACGTCGTCGTACCCGCCTACTCCACACTCATCTACGACGTGCGTCTCGTGGGCTACTACCGCGCCGGCACCGACGTGCCCGACGCCCACGCCCAAAAGGCCGGCGCCTGGGTAGAGGAGTAAGCCCCGTCACACCGCAAGCAAAAAGCCGGAACCGCATCCGGCCATCCATACACAAGGGCCGTCCCGTCACCACACATGACCGGACGGCCTTTTGTGTGGTCCTTCTGAGACCGAAGACAACAGATAAAAGCATCCGATTCCGTAGTTGTGTACGCCCACAAAATCGGTGTGTCCGCACACAGCGACTTGACCTACGTCAAAAAACCGCCCCTTCAGACAAGAAAGCGAGGTCAAAATATTGCAAGAAAGCGACACACATAGTACCTTTGCAACGTCAAAAGAAACAAAGACAACATCTCAATAGGAAAACATAAGGTTCGCGAGAACCGCTCTCAATAGGAAAATCTCCGGTGCAAGGCACAGTCCGACACCGCAAAAGGAAAAAGATACAAGGATAACGATCATAGGTATTGCACACTCAAAGGTAAAGATTGTAGACAAGGAAGGTATTGGAAACAGATTAAGGTAAAAGACCTCGCCCCTGAGAGGTATTGGAAAAAGGTAAAGATTGAGGATAACAAAAAACATGGGGGCTGGAAAATCAATACAAGAGGCCGCACAGCAAAGTCTCAAGGCAAAAAGACAAGGATAACGCAAAATGGTAAAGGTATAAAAGGTAAAAAGAACCATATATACGAGAAACGGCCAGAAAGACAGTCTCAAGGTAAGATTGGAGACGGATAACAAAAAGAGAAAGGTAGAAAAGAGTGCTAAGGATAACACTCGACGCTGAAAAGACGAACCCTTCGCAGCAAACTGCTGCACAAGGGACGGGGCGGAAGGAAGAACGACCGACGCCCCGCAGCAACCGGTAAAAGAACATACATAGCGATTTGATATAATAGGAGAAGGAAGGCTGTCGCAGACTCTGCGGTAGTCTTTTCTGTTTTTAAAACATTGCCTCCGGCATAAAGGTATTGCCTCCAGCACATGAGAAACACGCGCCGCATTAACACTTCTTATTAAATATTATTAAATCGCATTGCAACATATACTACATTTGTAAAGTATTTCATAACTTTGACGCAGTCATTTATAGCATCAATCGTATTTTATCATCAAAAAGAAAGGACGTATATGAGAAAACTTATACTCTCATTGTCGGCACTCGCGAGTACGCTGGCCGTATCGGCCGACACCTATCCCTACCTCTCTTTCCAGACGGCAGACGGCAGCATACAGTCGTTTGCCACCGAGTCGCTGACCATGACCTACAAGGACGGGCAGCTGACCGTGACCACCCCTGACGGCGCACAGACTCTCGACGCCGCACAACTCACACGCATGTTCTTCGCCACCGAAGCATCGGGCATCGAGAACGTGCCCCTCTCCGCCGACGGCAAGACCGACGTATACACCACGTCCGGCATGCACATCGGCACCTTCGCCACACCCGCCGAGGCCAGAAAAGCCATGCAGGGCGGCATCTACGTGATCAGACAAAACGGCAAAACCCTCAAAATGACGGCACAATGACAAAAAGAATTTTCTTCCTCCTGCTCTGCGCCCTGGCCGTGTACATCACCCAGGCACAGACCCTCAACGTCGTCGTGGGACAAGTCACCTACGCCATACCGTCGGCCGAAGCCGGCGACATGGTCTACCAGGACGGCACCTCGCTCACCATACTCGGCAAGACCTACCCCCTGGCCGACGTCACCAAGATGTACATCGACCAGAGCGACGTAGAAACCAACACCGTACTCGTAGCCTACGACGGCACCGAAGCCCACGTGACCGTGGCCGGAGCCATCGCACAGTACGTCACGCCCACCGTCAGCGGCGCCTACGTGAGCATCGCACAGAGCGAAGAAGTGTCCGACGACGTATGCGGCGAGATCACCTACGCCCTCTCAGGCACCTCCACCGACGGACAGTTTGCCCTCACCGGCAAGTACAAGGCCACCGTCGAGCTGCGCGGCCTCACCCTCACCTGCACCACCGCAGCGCCCCTCGACATACAGGACGGCAAGCGCATCGACCTCAGCGTGAAGAAAGGCACGACCAACACCCTCACCGACTGCTCCGACGGCAGCCAGAAGGGATGCATCGTATGCAAGGGACACCTCGAGCTCAAGGGCAAGGGCACGCTCGACGTCTACGGCAACACCGCACACGGCATCTACGCCAAGGAGTATGTCGAGATGAAGAACTGCACCGTCAACGTGCACTCCGCCGTCAAGGACGGACTCAACTGCAACCAGTACTTCCTCCTCGAGAGCGGCACGCTCAACATCGAAGGCATCGGCGACGACGCCCTCCAGGTATCCTTCAAGGACGACACCGACCGCGAAACCGAAGACACCGGCACCATCACCGTGAACGGCGGCACCATCAAGGCTGCCGTCACCGCCACCGCAGCCAAGGGACTCAAGGCCGACGGCAACATCGACATCACCGGCGGCGAGATCACCATCACCACCTCCGGAGGCGGCAAGTGGGACGACGACGACGCCAAGACCAAAGCGTCGGCCTGCATCAGCGCCGACGGCGCAGTCAACATCTCCGACGGCACACTCACGCTCACCAGCAGCGGAGCCGGCGGCAAGGGCATCAGCTGCGACAGCACGCTCAACATCTCCGGCGGCACCATCACCGTCAGCACCACCGGCGGCATGTACGCCTACGTCAACGGACAGGAGTACACCAACTACACCGGCAACACCGACCGCCTGACCAGCGACCAGAAGTCCACGCCCAAGGGCATGAAGGCCGACGGCGACGTCAACATCTCCGGCGGCAACATCACCGTCACCACCGTCGGCAACGGAGCCGAGGGCATCGAGAGCAAGGCCGTGATGACCGTCACCGGCGGCACCATCGTGGCCAACACCAACGATGACGCACTCAACTCCTCCAGCCACATGTACATCAAGGGCGGCGACATCACCGTCGTGGCCACCGACAACGACGGACTCGACTCCAACGGCAACATGTACATCTCCGGCGGCGTGATACGCGCCTTCGGCGCCACCTCGCCCGAGTGCGGCATCGACGCCAACGAGGAAGAGGGCTACTCCGTCATCTTCACCGGCGGCACACTGCTCGCCGTAGGCGGCGGCAACTCCGTACCGAGCACATCCGAGTCGACACAGCCCTACGTCAGCGGCAGCGCATCGCTCACCGCAGGCAGCACCGTCACACTGAAGAGCGGCGACACCGTGCTCGCCACATTCACCGTACCCGACAACTACTCGTCGTCGTCCAACGGCGGTGGCGGCGGTCCTGGCGGCGGCGGTGGCCCTGGCGGCGGTGGCGGCGGTTGGGGTGGCGGCGGCAGCTCCGTCCTCGTATCCTGCGCCGGCCTCACCTCAGGCAGCAGCTACACACTCACCTGCGGCAGCAGTTCGTCGACAGTCACCGCACGCACCACCGGAAGCGGCGGAGGCGGAGGCGGCGGACGCTGGTAATCCCGCACACGGTTCACCCCATACCCACAAGCGCACGGCCATCACGGCCGCGCGCTTTTTTTGTATTTCCCTCGTGAGTTCTCCTCGTACAGCGGCGCGCATGCCGCTTCCGTACCAAATGTTTCCGCCAATAAGGATAGCAGAAAGAAAAAAAGGACAATATTAGTGTCCGGCAAAAATAACGCCAACAACTAGCCCCGTAGGGGCGGCATAATATAGCGTAGGGGCTTGCCACTACGTTCTCCGCAACCCACACCATCTGCCCCTGTAGGGGGCGCATAATTCAACCATATTCAATTTAATTATGCGCCCCCTACAGGGGCAGCACCACTATAACACAGCTCCTAAAACGTAGGGGCGAGCCCCTACGCTATATTATATGCCCCCTACAGGGGCAACAGACAGCAGACCAAAGGATAAATACAAGTCTTGTGTCTCCCCAAAAGTATATAAAAACTGTCTTTCAATGGCTTACAGAGTCAAACAGTTTTTTTTTACCGAACACCAATAAAAGGATACAAACGTATGGCATTTCCGTTTTTTAGCCGTAACTTTGTAGAGTACAGTATACCCCTTGCCCCAACCGGCCTAATATCCGAAAAATCAACAACAACCATAACAATGAAAAAGACCATCACAACCGTTGCGCTTGCGCTGTGCGCCCTCCTCGGCACCGCGCAGGACAACCTCACACAGTATGTCAATCCCTACGTGGGAACAGGCGGACACGGCCACGTGTTCCTCGGCGCCAACGTACCCTTCGGCAACGTGCAGCTCGGCCCCACAGAGCCGGCACGCGGCTGGGACTGGTGCTCCGGCTACCACTACAGCGACTCCGTCATCCGCGGCTTCGGCCACCAGCACCTCAGCGGCACCGGCATCGGCGACCTCGGCGACGTGGCCTTCCTGCCCGTATCGTGCTGCAAGCAGACCGAAGTGAAATTCTCCCACGCCAACGAGACCGTACACCCGGGCTACTACGCCATCCGCCTGCAGAACCCCAACGTATACGTGGAGCTCACCGCCACCCAGCGTGCCGGATTCCACCGCTACACCTTCGGCGGCGACGTGAAGAAGGCCAAGCTCGTCGTCGACCTCGCACAGGGCATCGGCTGGGACAAGCCCACCGAGTACAAGCTCGTGCAGGAGACCCCGACACGCATCAGCGGCTACCGCTACTCCACCGGATGGGCCAAGGACCAGCGCGTATACTTCTCGGCCGAACTGTCGCAGGCCGTCAAGGTGAAAGACCTCAAGGAAGGACGCTGGATGCTCGTCGCTGACAACGGCGCACAGCCGCTGCTCGTCAAGGTAGGCATCTCGGCCGTCAGCGTAGACAACGCCAAGGCCAACCTCGAAGCCGAGATCCCCGCATGGGACTTCGCCGGCACCGTAGAGGCCGCCGACAAGGCATGGAACGAGGAACTCTCCCGCGTCAGCATCGAGACCGCCGACAGCACCGACCGCGAGATCTTCTACACCGCCCTCTACCACACGATGACCGCCCCGTCGGTATTCTCCGATGTCAACGGCGAGTACCGCGGTTCCGACGGCAAGACCCACAAGGGCTCGTTCACCAACTACACCACCTTCTCGCTGTGGGACACCTACCGCGCCGCCTTCCCGCTGATGACCCTCCTCCACCAGGACCGTCTCGCCGACATGGCCGAGACCTACATCCACATCTTCAAGGAGCAGGGCAAACTGCCCGTATGGCACCTCATGGGCAACGAGACCGACTGCATGGTCGGCAACCCCGGCATACCCGTCCTGGCCGACCTCGTGCTCAAAGGCTACGTCAAGGACAAACAGACCGCCTTTGAAGCCATGAAGACCTCGGCCATGCTCGACGAGCGCGGACTCAACTACTACAAACAGTACGGCTACATACCCTGCGACAAGGACACCACCTACGAGACCGTAGCCAAGGGCCTCGAGTACGCCCTCGCCGACGACTGCGTGGCCAAGGTGGCCAAGATGCTCGGCAAGACCGCCGACTACAAGTACTTCCTCAACCGCAGCAAGGCCTACCGCTACCACTTCGACAAGAAGACCGGATTCATGCGCGGACTCGACTCCAACGGCAAGTTCCGCACACCCTTCGATCCCTTCAACTCCATCCACCGTCAGGACGACTACACCGAGGGAAATGCCTGGCAGTACACCTGGCTCGTACCCCACGACGTGCACGGCCTCGTCAGCCTCTTCGGCAGCGAGAAAGCCTTCACCACCAAGCTCGACTCCCTCTTCATCGTCAGCGGCGACCTCGGCGCAGAGGCTTCACCCGACGTGTCGGGCCTCATCGGACAGTACGCCCACGGCAATGAGCCCAGCCACCACGTGCTCTACATGTACAACTACGTCGGACAGCCCTGGAAGGGCGCACGCCTCATCCGCCAGACCTTCGACGAGATGTACAAGGCCGACTACGACGGTCTGAGCGGCAACGAGGACGTAGGCCAGATGTCGGCATGGTACGTCATCTCCGCCATGGGCCTCTATCAGGTAGAGCCCGCCGGCGGCAAGTACATCATCGGATCGCCCCTCTTCGACAGCGCCACCATCAATCTCGGCGGCGGCAAGACCTTCACCGTCAAGGTCACGAACAACAGCAAGACAAACATGTACGTACAGTCGGCCAAGCTCAACGGCAAGCCCTACACCAAGTCGTACATCATGCACGCCGACATCGTGAAGGGCGGCACGCTCGAGCTCGTCATGGGCGCCACACCCTCCAAGTGGGGCACCAAGACCGCCGACCGTCCATAATGCCCGGCCGCAAGACGACAATACGGGAGACTTCCCAAGTCTGAACGACTGACGGCGGCAATCTATAAAAACCGCCCTAAAACCATACTTGGCCGCTCCGCCGCTACGGTCCGCCCCACGGCGACTGCACCGCAGGCGAGGAGCGGCCATTTTCCCTTTACGACACGCCTTCACAACATGATGAAAAAACACCTTTTGCTTCTGCCCGCCCTCATGGCGACGGCACTGGCCGCACCGGCCCAGGAGCACGCCAAGGTCGACCTGCACGAGCGCTACACCACCGTCGTGCCCGCCGACACCAAGACCTACACATCGAAACGCCCGCCCGTCAGCGAGCGCCTCTTCACCTCCGAAGCGGTGGAGAAGAAAATACGCGAGGTACAGAAGACACTCCGCCACAACCCGCGGCTCGCCTGGATGTTCGGCAACTGCTACGCCAACACCCTCGAGACCACCATACACTACCGCAAGACAGCCACCGGCGACGACGACACGTTTGTCTACACCGGCGACATACCGGCCATGTGGCTGCGCGACTCCGGCGCACAGGTATGGCCCTACCTGCCCCTGGCATCCAAGGACGAGAAACTCCGCCACATGCTGCGCGGCGTGGTGCTGCGCCAGATGCGCTGCATCAACATCGACCGCTACGCCAACGCCTTCAACGACGGGCCGACCGGCGCCGGATGGGTGTCCGACAACACCGACATGCAGCCCGACGTCTTCGAGCGCAAGTATGAGATCGACTCCTACTGCTACGCCATACGCCTGGCCTACGGATACTGGAAGGCCACCGGCGACTCCACCGTCTTCGGACAGGAATGGGCCGCCGCCATACGCAACATACTCAAGACCTTCCGCGAGCAGCAGCGCAAGACCGGACTCGGGCCCTACCACTTCACCCGCACCGACGACACGCCCTTCGACACCCAGGGATGGGGAGGCTACGGCGCACCCGTCAAGCCCGTCGGCCTGATCGCCTCGGCCTTCCGCCCGTCTGACGACGCCACGATACTGCCCTTCCTCGTACCCTCCAACTTCATGGCCGTCTCCTCGATGCGCAAGGCTGCCGAGATACTCACGCGCTACGGCACCACGGACGACGACGCCAAGACTGCGGCCGACTGCCGCGCGCTGGCCGACGAGGTGGAGCAGGCCCTGCGGCAGTACGCCGTCGTCGACCACCCGAAGTACGGCAAGATATACGCCTACGAGGTCGACGGCTTCGGCAGCCACATCCTCATGGACGACGCCAACGTGCCCTCCCTCATCGGCATGGCCTATCTGGGCGACATCGACCCCGACGATCCCATATACCGCAACACGCGCCGCTTTGTATGGAGCGAGGACAATCCCTGCTTCTTCCGCGGCAAGGCCGGCGAAGGCATCGGCGGCCCCCACATCGGCCGCGACATGATATGGCCCATGTCGGTCATGATGCGCTGCTTCACCACCGATGACGACGACGAGATACGCTGGTGCATGCGCACGCTCCTCTCCACCGACGGCGGCACGGGCTTCATACACGAGTCCTTCCACAAGGACGACCCCACACGCTACACCCGCGCCTGGTTTGCCTGGCAGAACACGCTCTTCGGCGAGCTAGTCATCCGCCTCATCGACAACGGCAAGGCCGACCTGCTCAACAGTCTGTAAGACCGGAAAATCAGGAGAAACCCTGCGACACCCAAGAAAAAGTGCATCCGCCCTGCTGCAAAAAGACAGGACGGATGCACTTTTTGGCTGTCGGGGGCGACTTTTGCAAAAATTATACATAACTTTGTATAAACAACATCTTATGACCTTTAGACGACACTTTCTGACATATATTCTGCCCCTTGCCGCCCTGCTTGTCCTTGCGGGAGCCTGCTCCTCCAGACAAAAGGAGGAAGACGCGCACCGGCTTCGGCTGCAGCAGATCGACGACTCCATCGCCGCCCACTCCACCGGCGCAAAGGCCGTCGTCGAGCAGGGCATGCGGCAGGCAGCCGACTCCACCGAATACCACGAGTACAATGTCAGACTGGCACGCATATACTACCTCTCGCAAAATCCCGAAACGGCCCTGCCCATCGTCGACCGGACCATAGCCTACGCCACAAGACAGCCCGAATCGCCACGCCGCAACAGCATGCTGGCCGCCGCCTACAGCACAAAGTCGAACATCTACCGGGCCTTCCACCACGACAACAAGGAGGAGATACGGCTCAACGCCGAAGCCTACCGCCTGCTGCAGCACAGCGACAGCCAGCACAACCTGCCCAACATCTGCGCCAACCTGGGCGACGACTACTACACCGCCAACAACCTGCCGGAGGCGGCAGTATGGTACCGCCGCGCCCTCTTCCTGGCCGACTCGCTCCACACGCCGCGCAAGGAGTACGTCACGCTCTACATGGGCCTGGGACAGATCTACACCACCCTGCACGACTTTGAGGCCGCCGAACACTGCTACCAGGAGACCGAAAGCCAGTTTGCCGACATGTCGCCCTCCATGCAGGCCTACTTCCTCAACAACTACGGCAACCTCTACTACTACGCCAAGAACTACCCGCGAGCACTCCAGATCTTCCTCCGCCTGAGCGACACGCTCAAGAAGCACGGCATGGAGAAGAACTTCGACATGTACCTCTGCCGGCTCAACCTCGCCGACGTGTACCTCAACCTCGGACAACTCGACAAGGCTACCGGCAATCTCGACGCCATCGAACCCTACTTCACCGCCAACGGCGACCGCCTCGCCCTCTACTACACGCACACGATACGCATCGGCATCGCCGTGAAACGCGGCGACCGAGCCGCCGTCACCCGCATACTCGCCGCCGAACCGCAGGCCAAGGACATCCCGGCCAGCATCGCCGACATACGCGACCAGTACCTCTGCGACTACTACACGCTCACGGGCGACTACCGCCGCGCCTACTACAATCTGCGCTCCGCCGGCCTGCGCAACGACTCGCTCGAGCACAACCGCCTCAACATGCGCTCGGCCGACATCATGGCCCGCTTCTCCCAAGACACCCTCGCACTGCACCACCGCATAGAGATGGAACACAAGGATGCCGTCATCTCACAGGCCCACCTCACCACTGCCTACGCCATCGGCATCATCGTAGTGCTCGTGCTCGCCACCCTCATCTGGGCTCTCCACACCCGCAAGCAGCAGCTGCAGGGACAGATGCGCATCATGCAGCTCAAGCTGGGCAACGCACGCAACCGCATCTCGCCACACTTTGTGTTCAACGTGCTCAACAACAAGATCACCAACGCACCTGCAGCCGAAGCCGCCGAACTGCAGGACCTCACCCGCCTCATACGCGCCAACCTCGACATGTCGTGCCAGCCTACCATGCCGCTCGACCGCGAACTGGAGTTCGTGCGCCAATACGTGCGCATCGAGAGTTTCATGGCGGGCGACGACTTCGCCTTCGACATCCGCCAGCCCCAGGACTTCGACCTCTCCACCGTCTCCATCCCCTCGATGTTTCTCCAGATACTCGTGGAGAACGCCATGGTACACGGACTGCGGGGATGGCAGGGACACAAGTCGCTCACCATCGACATCACCCGAGGCGAAGGCATGACCACCGTCTCCGTCAACGACAACGGACCGGGATTCGACGTGCGCAACGGAGCGACCAAGAAGCGCACCGGACTGGGCATCATCACACAGACCATCGCCATCGCCAACGAGCACAGCAAGCGCAAGATGCGCTTCGACCTCACCAATCTGCAAGACGACCGCGGACACACCACCGGTTGCCGCGCCACGCTGCAACTGCCCGACGGACTACGGCTGGGCGAATCCATATAGAAACCTCACACACCACCCATGACCACCATCATCATCGACGACAACAATCAGGCTGCACAGACGCTGGCCGACAAGCTGCGCACCTACGACGAAATAGAAGTGACCGGCATCGCCGCCAACGGCAAGGACGGACTGACACTCATCGAGCAGCAGCAGCCCGACCTGATCTTCCTCGATGTGGAACTGCCCGATATCTCCGGCATCGACTTCCTCGAGCGCATGAACTGCCGCGGCCACCACAGCCGCATCATCATGTACACCGCCTACGGACACTACATGCTGCCCGCCTTCCGCAACCATGCCTTCGACTTCCTCACCAAGCCCATCGACGACAGCGAACTGCGCTCCGTCATCCGCCGCGTGTGCCTCACGCCACATCCCGTACAGCCGTCACCCGCACCCGCTGCAGCAATGGCGACGGCAGCCGACGGCGACGGCATACAGAAGGGCAGCGACGGCAAACTGCTGCTCTATACCAACACAATGGACTTCCGCCTGGTCGACATCCGCGACATCGGCATCTTCTCCTACAACCACGAACTGCGCCTGTGGGAGGTGTACGTGTCCGGCACCCCGTCGCCCGTACGCCTCAAGCGCGCCGTCAACAGCGACGCCCTGCTCGCCATCGACACCAACCTCATGCGCGTGTCGCAGCGCCACATCATCAATGTCACCTACCTCATCGAGGTGACCGACAACGTGTGCCGCTTCTACCCGCCCTTCGACAAAATCGCCGACGTGCGCGTGGGCCGCTTCTACCGCAAGAAGCTCATCGACCGCTTCTGCAGTCTCTGACACGGAACGGACGGGCACGACAATGCGGACAAGCCCCGTAGGGGCGACATAATATAGCGTAGGGCGTGCCCCTACGTTTTCCACAGATACACAACGAAATGCCCCTGCAGGGGGCGCATAATTCCATTCTTTCGATTGGTTTAATTATGCGCCCCCTACAGGGGCAACGTTCGAGATACCCGTTTGAGATAGGGCCGAGGCCCTATCCTATATTATGTCGCCCCTACGGGGCTTTGCGCTATACCACATTGCTTCCACGGGGGCTTGCTTCCCCCTACGGGGCTTGGCGCTATATCACACTGTTTACCTACGGGGACTTGCTTCCCCCTACGGGGTTTTGCGCTGCATATCGTTACCCGATATTCCCCACCTTGATGAGATACTCGGCTATCTGCACGGCATTGAGCGCCGCACCCTTGCGTATCTGGTCGCCGCTGAGCCAGAAGGTGAGGCCGCAGTCGTCGGCCAGATCCTTGCGTATGCGGCCTACATAGACATCGTCCTTGCCGGCCGTCTCGAGGGGCATGGGGTAGACGAGATGTTCGGGATCGTCCTTGAGCTGGCAACCGGGGGCTGCGGCAATGGCCTGGCGGGCCTGCTCGACGCTGATGGGGCTCTCGGTCTCTATCCACACGCTCTCGGAGTGGGAGCGCAGCGAGGACACACGCACGCACATGGCCGAGCAGCGCACGTCGCTGTGCATGATCTTGCGCGTCTCGTTGTACATCTTCATCTCCTCCTTGGTATAGCCGTTGTCGGTGAACACGTCGATCTGGGGGATGACGTTGTAGGCCAGCTGGTGGGGGAACTTGCTCACTGTGACGGGTTCGCCGGCCACCAGCTCCTTGTACTCCTGCTTGAGCTCCTCCATGGCGGCGGCTCCGGCACCGCTCGCGCTCTGGTAGCTGGCGATATGTATGCGCTTGATGTGGCTGACGGCCTCAAGCGGCTTGAGCACCACGACCATCATGATGGTGGTGCAGTTGGGGTTGGCGATGATGCCGCGCGGACGGTCGAGGGCATCCTCGGGATTGCACTCGGGCACGACGAGAGGCACGTCGTCGCACATACGGAAGGCACTCGAATTGTCGATCATCACCGCACCGTACTTGGTGATGGTCTCGGCAAACTCCTTCGACGTGCCGCCGCCGGCAGAAACGAACGCCACGTCGACGCCGCGGAAATCGTCGTTGTGCTGCAGGAGCTTCACTTCATACTCCTTTCCCTTGAACGTATACTTACGGCCGGCCGAACGCTGCGAACCGAAGAGCAGCAGGTCGTCAATGGGGAAATCTCTTTCGGCAAGTATGCGCAGGAACTCCTGTCCCACGGCACCGCTTGCACCTACAATTGCTACCTTCATGTGTGTATGTGTTTTCTGTTGTATTGTATATTTTCTGCAAAGTTACGATTTTTCTTCCGTCAAGACACCGTTTGCGCCGTTTTTGCGACACACGTCCACAAGAAAACGCCGTCAGAGCATCTTTTCGAGGCTTTCTTCGGCCGAGAGCAGGTCGCTGCCGAAGGTGGTATGGTCCTTGAGGAAGTCGGCCTTGCCCGCCGCAAGCCGCCGGTAGAGGTTGCGGTCCATCGCGTCGGCATAGCCGGCGATGGCATACTCGATGTCGTCGCGCTGCCAGTCGAGCGTGGAGTGGATGTACACGCGGCGCTTCTGGTGGATGAAGCAGTAGGCCGCCTCTATGCTGTTCTTGTCTGCCGGGAGCATCACCAGAACTTGTTTTGTGCGGCGTTGTACTCGAATCCGGCGCCGGCTAGTTTCTCCTCAAGCGCCTTGCGGTCGACGTTCATGTCGTCGCACAGTTCGTCGAGCGAGGAGTAGTTGTCACGCAGCAGCATGTTGACTGCCGAAAAAAGGATCATGGGGTCGTTGGGGAGTCTGTCCATCGTGTTATTCTGAAATCATGTATTTATCTTGATGCAAAAGTAATAAAATATGAAGAAACATGACCATCCATGCGCAGAAAAGGCAGTGCGCACGCTTTTTTCCGCCCCGCAGCCGTTTTTCTTCTTCAAAAAATGGCTATCTTTGCAGAAGACCTATACAGGCAAGAAAACAACCGACAATCCATGATATCGACAATGAAAAATCTCAGGCATCTCGCCACCGCCGCACTGACCCTGTTCACCGCCGTCACCGCACAGGCCAAGGACAATGTGGACTACGTAGACCCCTTCATCGGAACCACCAATTTCAGCGTCTGCAACCCCGGCGCCGTCCGCCCGCACGGGCTCATGTCCGTCGTGCCCTTCAATGTGATGGGCTCCGACCTCAACGGCCAGGACAAGGACAAGCGCTGGTGGTCGGCCCCCTATGAGTACAACAACAAGTACTTCACCGGATTCGCCCACGTCACGCTCAGCGGCGTAGGCTGCCCCGAGATGGGATCGCTGCTGACCATCCCCACGGCCGGCACGCTCGACGTAGACTACCACAACTACGGCTCCGAGTACACCGACGAGACCGCCACGCCCGGATACTACTCCAACCGCCTCACCAAGTACGGCATCAAGTGCGAGGTGACCGCCACCGCACGCACCGCCATCGAGCGCTACACCTTCCCCAAGGGACAGGGCAACATACTGCTCAATCTCGGCGACGCGCTCTCCAACGAGTGCGGGGCATCGGTGCGCCGCGTGAGCGACACCGAGGTGGAGGGATTCCGCATACTCGGCACCTTCTGCTACAACTCCCACGCCACCTTCCCCATGTATTTCGTCATGCGCGTGAGCAAGGCGCCCAAGGCCAGCGGATTCTGGAAGAAGCAGCCCCATCTGGGCGAAGCCGAAGACGCCTGGGAAAAGTACGTGGGCAAGTACAAGCTCTACGAGAACCGCACACGCGACATGGCCGGCAACGAGATCGGCTACTACATGACCTACGACTGCGACGAGGGCGAACAGATAGAGATACAGATGGGCGTCTCGTTCGTCTCGATAGCCAACGCCCGGCAGAACCTTGAGGCCGAGCAGCCCACGGCCGACTTCGAGCAGGTGCGCCGCGACGCCCGCCAGGAATGGGCACGCACCCTCGACCGCGTCAGCGTAGAGGGCGGCACCGAAGCCCAGCGCCGCACGTTCTACACCGCGCTCTACCACACGCAGATACACCCCAACATCCTGCAGGACGTCAACGGCGAGTACCCCAAGATGGAAAGCACCGAGGTGCTCACCACCAAGGGCAACCGCTACACCGTCTTCTCCCTCTGGGACACCTACCGCAACCTCACCCAGTTGCAGACCCTCCTCTTCCCCGAGAAGCAGCTCGACATGGTACGCACCATGATCGACATGTACAAGGAGTGGGGATGGATGCCCAAGTGGGAGCTCTTCGGACGCGAGACCTGGACCATGGAGGGCGACCCGTCGATACCCATCGTCACAGACCTCTACCTCAAGGGTTTCCGCGACTTCGACTACCAGACGGCCTATGAAGCCTTCATCAAGTCGGCCACCCTGCCCGGCAAGGACAATCTGCAGCGCCCCGACAACGACCCCTACATGGAGCGCGGATACATACCCCTGTACTACTTCGCCGCCGACATGTCGGGCGACAACTCCGTATCCCACGCCCTCGAGTACTACGTGGCCGACAACGCCCTTTCGCTCTTCGCCGATGCCCTCGGCCACAAGGACGCTGCCAAGAAGTACCGCCAGCAGAGCCTCGGTTACCGCCATTACTACTCCAAGGAGGCCGGCACGCTGCGCCCCATCAACAAGGACGGCTCGTTCCTCACGCCGTTCAATCCCGAGGACGGCGCCAACTTCTCCAACTGCCCCGGATTCCATGAGGGCAGCGCATGGAACTACACCTTCTACGTTCCGCACGACGTGAAGGGGCTCGCCCGTCTGATGGGCGGACAGAAGAAGTTTGTCGACAAACTGCAGTCCGTCTTCGACCGCGGCCTCTACGACCCGGCCAACGAGCCCGACATCGCCTACCCCTACCTCTTCAGCTACTTCAAGGGCGACGAGTGGCGCACGCAGAAGGAAGTGGCCGCCGCACTCGAGAAGTACTACACCGACAAGCCCGACGGCATACCCGGCAACGACGACTGCGGCACCATGTCGGCCTGGGCCATCTTCTCGATGATGGGCCTCTACCCCGACTGCCCCGGATCGCCCTACTACACCGTCACCACACCGGCATTCGACAAGGTGACCCTCCACCTCGACAAGAAATACTACCCCCAGGGCGACATCACCATCACCACAGACCGCACATCGCCCTCCCAGCTCTACATCAGGCAGATGACCCTCGGCGGCAAGCGGCTCGACACCTACCGCATATCGCACAAGGCCCTCACCGAAGGCCGCACGCTCAGCATCAGCCTGAAGTAAGGCACACCTGCGCAGCCCTCCGGCACAAGCGACGGCAAGGGGACCGGTCCGCCCGGCACGTCCCTTTGCCGCCGCCAAACGGAGAAAAACAGAAAAAAGCACCCGTTTGCTTGTCCGTTCCGATTTTTAGTGTTACCTTTGCACCCACAAAACGCCCAGATGGCGGAATCGGTAGACGCGCTGGTCTCAAACACCAGTGGAGCAATCCGTCCCGGTTCGACCCCGGGTCTGGGTACCAGCAAAAGCCAAGATATCACATTGATATTTTGGCTTTTTTGATTTCTTGCGATTGGTTCCAATTTGGGGCAGCATCTACAGGGCCGCCCCTATGGAAAATCATTTTCTTCTTTTCTTCGATTATTAAAAACAATGTTGTAATTTTGCCATTGTAGACAAAAGGAGGTGATTATGTCAATAGATACTTATAGACTCACAAGTCTGGAGGAACCGACAGACGCCATGCTCAGTCAGATCATGAGCGAGGCTGCCGCAGATGCCAAGAGAAAAGGTGACGAGGCCCACAAGCGTTACTTTGACCAGTTGCGCAAAGATGCCGCCGAACAATGTCGGCTGTGGTTCAAGAACAATCCCAAACATGCAGATGTACAATGACAGACCCCAAGCACAAGCCGGTACTCATCGTAATTGCCGGACCTAACGGCTCGGGCAAGACAACCATTACCTCAAAGATTCTTCATCACGAATGGCTTGAGGACGCAGTCTATGTCAATCCCGACATTGTCGCACAAGAAAAGTTCGGCGGGTGGAACAACCAAGAGGCCATAATGAAGTCGGTTAAATACTGCGAGGAACTTCGCGAGAAATGCCTTTTGGAGAAGCAAAGCCTAATTTTTGAGACCGTCCTTTCAATTCCACAGAAGATTGACTATATCAAGAAGGCAAAGAATGCAGGCTTTTTCGTCCGTCTTTTCTTTGTCTCGACAAGCAGTCCCGCAACGAATGCAGCACGCATTGCCAAACGGGTAATGGAGGGCGGCCATGACGTGCCGATACCAAAAATAATATCACGTTACCACCGATCTATTGTCAACTGCGGTATAGCGGCTCTGATTGCCGACCGCACATACGTCTACGACAACTCCGGGGAAAACGAAGAGGCACGCCTTCTTTTCCGTATGGTAAACGGCAAACTTTTCAAGACATACGTGAATAACATTCCCGAATGGGCGCAAACAATCTTTGGGTCGCAATCGGAATAGGCGGAAACAAAAAATCCGGAACCCTCCTCTGAAGGTTCCGGATTTTTTGTAATCCGTGCAAGTATCCTTTTTCAAAAAGGCCCGCCCGATATCCCTTTAAGGCGGGTTCTAAAAATTACCTTTGATGGATTTATAATTTTAGCCGAGCAGATTTTCTGTCTTTCTGAAGGAGCATAGCGGGCTATGCGA